>NZ_JBFOCS010000026.1:0-45760 GCF_040907905.1 Aeromonas sp. s13
AGTAATCGCGCTGTGTCCGTTTCACACCTTGTCCCATCGGGTTCTCCATTTATTGGGGGGAAAGGTGTAAACCATATTCAGGACGGGACAACGCACAGAAAAAGGGCGACCAGATGGTCGCCCTTTTTGATTTGTGCGGGATACCGCCCGGTCAAAGCAGATCGTAGATAAGGGCCGAGATGGCAAGCAGCCCCATCACCAACACAAAAAGGGTACTCGGCCCGCGATAACGCTTGAGTGCGGGCAAGCGATAGATGGAGCAGGCCGGCAGCAGAAACAGGATCACCGCGATCAGCGGGCCACTGACGCGCTCGATGATGTCGAGCACGTTGGGGTTCAGATAGGTGATGACGGCGGTCACCATAAACAGGATCACCGATGACACCCGGGCGATGGTCGACTCCTTGAGGGAGAACCCCAGCCCCTGACAGGCACCGCTCACCATGCTCACCGTCCCCTCGCTCACCCCCATGGAGGTGCCGAGGAAGGATTTGGACATGGCCAGAATGGCGATGAGCGGCCCCACATAGGCGATCAGCGGGTTGGAGAACTTGTTCGCCAGCGCCGATAGCACCGAGATATTGTCGGTGCGGGCCAGCGCCATCTCCGCCTGACTCAGACTCATCACGCAGCTCACCACGAAAAAGAGCACGCTGCCGCAAATCAGCATGCTGCTGTACTTGATGATCCGCTTGGCACGCAGGTCGGCACTCTCCTGACAGCGCTTCTTCTGCGCCGCGCTGAAGGAGGAAATAATAGGCGCATGGCTGAAGGAGAAGACCATCACCGGCACGATCAGCCAGAGGGATTTCCAGAACGCCGGATCACGCCAGTCCACTGCTTGGCTCTCGCTGAAATAGGAGAGGCTCCACTGGGGCAGCAAATAGATGGAGAGGCCAATCAGAAAGGCAACCATCGGCAGTGCCAGCACGCTGATGGCCGACACCACGATCTGTTTGCCGGCCAGCAGCACCAGATGCAGGCCCAGCATCACCCCCAGCACCAGCAAGCCGCGCGGAAGCTCGGCATCCCCCAGCTGGTGAACAACGAAGCTCTGGATCGCGTTGGTGATGGAGATGCTGTAGACCAGAATGATGGGGTAGAAGGCCATCAGATAGACCAGCATCAGCAGTTTGCCCGCCTTGGCACCGAAGTGCTCCTCCACCACATGGGTGATATCCCCTTCCCGATGGGAGCTGGAGAGCACAAAGCGGCTCAATGCCCGGTGGGAATAATAAGATAGCGGAAAAGCCAGCAATAAAATAAACAGCAAAATAACCGGAGAATTACTGCCAACTGTAATAGGGAGAAATAACGTACCGGCACCGACAGCTGTAGCATATAGGCCCATGGTCCATACCGAATCGCTTTTCTCCCATTTCAATTTTGAAACAGGGTTACTCTTTTCAGCAATAGAAACACTCATTGCAATATATACCTTATTAGTCTGTCATCATTATTTTTATTGGCCCGAATAACAGGCTGGAGATATGTCGTTGCATATCGCCATGCACATGAAAAAACAACGCCGCCAGCGGCCAACAGGGCCACCGGAGAGAAACGGAGCTGCCACGCTACCATCGTTGAAATCGCTATCCGGGTCAAGGTTAATAATTCATGACTGTTTGAATCGGAATGTTTCAAAAGACAACAGGATGTATCACATTCGTCACCCAAAACCAGATTCACGCCTGTTTGATAACATACCGATAAAACCTCATGCTGTTGCCCAACAACACAAATAAGACCAGCGATCAGGCCGATAATATTAACACCTTAAGCTGTGGAATATGAGTTAAATAATACGGCCAACTTTTCTACTAATTGACAGTGATGTCAGCCAATTTATTCAGAGTAAAAGCGCAGGCTATTTCCGACAGCGACCGGAGCGGCACTTTCAACCTGCCGAGCAGTGCGCCACCCGGTTGCGGCCTGCCCGCTTGGCCCGATAGAGCCACTCGTCGGCCCGGGCCAGCGCCTGATTGATCTCCTCCTCCGGCTGCACCAGGGTTGTGCCCAGACTGACCGTGATGGCGACCGGATCGGCAGGCAGCGCTTCGACGGCGGCACGGATCTGCTCCGCCATCTGCAGCAAACCGGCTTCATCGATCCGCGGCAGCAGGATCAGAAACTCCTCGCCACCACTGCGCACAAAGAGGTCATCCGCCCGCAACAGGGCATCGATACAACTACTGAAGCGCTGCAAGGCCCGATCTCCCTGCTGATGGCCGTAGTGATCGTTGATCTGCTTGAAGTGATCGATGTCGAGCATGATAAGACCACAGGGCGCATCTCCTGCCCGCAACGGCTGGCAGTGCTCGAAGAAGAAACGGCGGTTATGGAGGCCAGTCAGCTGGTCGGTTTCACTCTGGCGCAGCAGTCGCTGCTGCAACTCGTACTGGCGGGTGATATTGCGGGTCACCCAGGCCACCGCCCGCTTGCCGTCATAGAGGGAGGGCAGCGGCGCAATCTTGCCCTCAAAACGCTGTATCCCTTGCGGCCCGGCGGCGGCATTAATCCCCCCCACCTCGGCGGCGGAGAGCTCATACTCCACCACCCGCACCTGACCGCTCGCCAGCGACTCGGCCACCTGCGCCTTGACCCACATGGCCATCTCGGGTGGCAGCACATCGGCCAGCTGCTTTCCCGCCAGCGGATTGCCGTCGTGATAGGATTGCTGCTCCATGCCGCCGATATATTCCACGTAATAGCCATCTTCACTGAGGATAAAGACGGGATCTGGCAGCTGGGCCATCACTTCATAAAGCTGGGTTACCGAAAGCGCCACGAAGACTCCTGTACTTCAACGTCAAACAGGGGGGAGATATTCTGCCTCAAGAGGACTCACTCGCCCTCATCGTCAGCGCAGAAAAATCTGCGGCCACAGCCAACAATCCTTTACATCTAGCAGCCTGCCAGCCTCTCGGCCACCACAGGTGGCCAGCGCGTTGCTACTCCCACCACTGCGCTCGCTCACGGCGGCGAAAGCCCCCTCCCCCGGTCGTGCATATCCCATTGTTTCAACTCACAAGTTCATTTACGCTGGCCGTCCTGAGTCCAGTTTTCACCTCATCAGCCATCAGGGAGCCAGCCACCCGCAACCGCAGGGGCTGTACCACGGAAAAGGAATCACCAGATGAAAAACGCCATAGTTACCGCCCGCTTCGACGCCATCAGCACCGAAGGGGAACAGCTCACCCTCAAGATCGCCATCAAGGCCCCCGAGCCGGATCCCAAGTCCGCCAGCGGTGACTGGCGCTGCAAGGTGAAGCTGGCGGGGCTGAGCGACAAGACCTTTATCTACGGCATCGACAGCCTGCAGGCACTGAGCCTCGCCATCAAGTTTGTCGAAACCGAACTGCGCGCTTTCTCCGATGCGGGCTGGCAGTTCTATCTGCCGGGCTGCCCCGATCACTCCATCGACATGAGCGCCTGCTACTTCCCGGCGCTCTAGCCCGGCCCATCCAAGGAGACCAGATGCACGGACCCGATCCCGCCAATCCCCACCCCATGAACGGATTTCCCCAGGTGTGCTTTATCAAGAACACCATCAAGGGGCCCAATATCGAGGTGGGTGACTACACCTATTACGACGACCCGGAAGATTCGGCAGGCTTCGAGCGCAACGTTCTCTACCACTTCCCCTTCATCGGCGACAAGCTGATCATCGGCAAGTTCTGCGCCATCGCCCGCGGGGTGAAGTTCATCATGAACGGCGCCAACCACCAGACCTCCGGCTTCTCCACCTACCCCTTCTTTATCTTCGGCAACGGCTGGGAGAGCGCCGCCCCCGCCCCGGGCAGCCTCCCCTACAAGGGCGATACCGTCATCGGCAACGATGTCTGGATTGGCTATGACGCCCTGATCATGCCGGGGGTAAAAGTCGGCAACGGCGCCATTATCGCCGCCCGCTCTGTGGTCAGCGGTGACGTGCCCGCCTACGCCGTGGTCGGCGGCTATCCCGCCAAGGTGATCCGCTACCGCTTCGACGACGACACCATCGCCCGTCTCAACGCCATCGCCTGGTGGGACTGGCCGGTGGAGCAGATCAGCCGCAACCTGCCGCTTATCAGTGGCGGCGAAATAGCCGCGCTGGAAGCGGCAGCCCCATAGAGACAACCACCATCAAGCAGGAAGCACTATGCAACTAACCCCACCCCAACCGCCTCAGGACGATGATGTTGAAGCGCTGCGCATTGGCCTGACGGGCTACAACGTAAGCCAGGCAGGCCCTCAGCTGTACGAACTTCGGCGCGAGCGGATCGCCAGCTTTATCAAGGATAAAGAGGGCAAGGTACACGGCGGCATCATCGCCGACATCAAGTGGGGCTGGCTGCACGTCGACTGGCTCTGGATCGACGAAAGCATCCGCCGCGACGGCTGGGGCGGCCGCCTGCTCGGCGCCATGGAGCAGTACGCCCAAAGCAAAGGCATCACCAACTACCATCTGGAAACTACCAGTTTTCAGGCCCTCCCCTTCTATCAGAAGCAGGGTTACGAAGTCTTTGGCCAGCTGCCCGATATGCCGCCGGGGCATATCAGTTACTTCCTGAGGAAGATGATGTGATGAGTTACTAAAATCATCACATCATACGCTTCAGAGCCCAGAAACAAGTGGGCGGAAAATGTCGGAATCGACGATGAGCCCCTCATCACGTCCTGTGTGAAAGCCGGAAACGACACCATCATAAACATAAGCTCCGCACCCCCATCACCAGTGATGCTCCTATATACACGATCGTCGGCAACCCCATCAGGCCGATCAGCTACCGCTTCGATGACGGCACGATAGTCCGTCTCAATACTCTCGCCTAGTAAAATTGGTCAATGGCGCAGATTAATCTGAAGCTGATTAGCGACGGGAATATTACTACGTTGTGGAAAAAACATACAGAAACTCATTGCGACATAAATGATACAAACCCAGAGGCTCTGTCATTAGACTGCCCTAATAGAAATTAAAGTGCGGGGCATCACACCTTTAAACCAACAGGCTTCATACAAAACCCAATTAGGGTTAGACTGCCTTACCCATTAAAATAGGTATACCCGTAGTCACTTAAGAGTGAGGCTAATTCAATGAAATGGTGGGAAAAAACGGTTGAATACACATTTGTCTTAGAGGCAGCCCAAAAGGGCATATTTAACCTTTTTATGCCTTTAGATGGTGATGTTGAGTCAATCGGCGACACGGTTGTATGTACAAATTCTAAATACTTTATTCTGGAGTTTAAAAAAACTCTCTCTGACCTTTCTGGAGAATACAAGAAATATGAGGGAGGTAAAGCAGGTTTCTCTAAGGCTGCGAATGAACTAAAAGACATGCCAGCTTATCAAGCTCATTTTTTGATAGGAGGAAAAATAGGGACAAAAAGGCATTTAGAAATTCAAGTTAGTCATTATTTTGAGCATGCTATCACAGATGGTATCTTTAGTAATACCTTTCAGAAAGGAGTATCTCTTAAGGAAATGAAAGAATATTCAGAGAAATTAACAACACTAAAAACATTAGGAACAGAGACTGATACTAATGGTAGCTCATCTGGTGGATTTTATTATGAAAGTGTTCTAGCCATTTCAATGTCTGGCAAAACGGCGACGTTGATCCCTCTTAAATATTTCAAAAACTTCAATCTCACTAAAAAATATACTTTAAGTCCTAACTGACCATGAATTTACATCAATCTACAACATTACAGATATTGGCCACACTATAATATACCTTATATAACTCAATTAGCCTGACTACAACCTAAAATAAAAATATGTAAATGTAGTATGGCACCTAACAAAAATAATTTGGTGACACAATGTTTGACAATATAATTTTGGATACCAACATACTTCACAAAGATTATAACCTTAGGTCTAACGACCTGAAGAAAATTGTTAAAATTGCAGGGATATACAAAACAAATATCTGCATCCCTCAAATCGTAATCGATGAGTGTCTTGGTCAATATGCCAAAGAGTTCAATAAAACACTAAGAGAACTCAGTGATATTCAAGCCAAGTTATCAAGAATACTCCTCGACAAAAAAGCTAACAAAGTTGCATTTGATAAATTACTTTCCTCAATAAAGAAAAGGGAGTCAGAATATAAAATATGGCTTGAGAGCTTTATAAAAGATAAGAGGATAGATATTATCCCATACAGTTCAGCATCGCATCAAGATATTGTTAATGCCATTTATTCCTTGAGACATCCATTCACTGAAAATGGTAAAGAACAAGGATATAAAGATTACATGCTAGCTTTATCTGTAATGGAAAAATACCCAAATTCAAAAAGTATAATTTATACAAAAAACATAAAGGATTTTGCAGGAACGAAACAAGAAAAATCGATAATTGTTGGATTACATCCTGACTTTTCGTTCGATAACTGTAAAGTAACTGATAACTTGCCATTATTAATTCAAGCTTTGCATAAAAATAATAACAACTTATCAAAATCAAATATTTCCGAGATACAAATTGAAACATTTATAGAGCTATTGGTTGAGGATTTATTAGAAAACATTCTTTATAAGGATGAAGTATATGGGGAGCTGACATTTGCTCCTGTCATAAATAAAAACACTTTATATCATCAGGTACTTGATGAACTGATTATAGAAAGTGACAGTGAAAATGATTTATTTTCAATGTCAGGAAAACTATCAATAGATTTCACGTGCAACTTTGAAATTGATAATTATGACATGATGATGTTTGACGAAAACTTCGTTTTTTACGACATTGTCGAAAAGATGGTATCAAAAAAACATAAGGATGACGAAGAATGGAAAATTAACCTATACGACATTAGATACAAGGCAACCTTCGAGTTCACTTATGATTTATTTGATGCTGGCAAGTCGCCTCTAGATAAATACGATGAATATTCCCTAATAATAAATAGACTAACCGTGGATGTTTGAATACACTCTTGTTGACACCATGTAAGCATGGTGTTGCGAGGTGCAATAAATAACATCTCATATGTTGGGCTTCTCTACGCTCAGCACCAACCTACCACAACAGATGTATGTTGCGAAGCCCAACATTTACCGCGAATAGCTATTGTGTTCCGGCATCACTTGCGTATGGCAAAGGGAAATCACCCTCTATCTCCCCAAAAACGGCTCCCAATCCTTGAACACTGGCTGCAACCCGGCCTGTCGCACGGCGGCGGCCACTTCCCCCACCGGGCGGTCGTCGTGGATGGCAAACTGCTCCAGCTCCTCTGCATCCCCCTCGGCATAGCCACCCGGCTGGGTGCGCGACTCGGCGGACATCTGGGTAATGCCAAGGCGCACCGCACCGTTGCGAAAGGTGGCCGACTCGCGGGTGGAGAGGGACAAATCCAGCGTCGGCGAGAAGAGGCGCCAGGCGCAGATAAGCTGGGCCAGCTGGCGATCCGACATGACCACGGCAGGCTCCAGCCCACCGGTGCAGGGGCGCAGGCGCGGGAAGGAGAGCGAGTAGCGGCTCTGCCAGTGGTGGCGCTCAAGCCAGCTCAGGTGCTCGGCGACAAAGTAGCTGTCGGCGCGCCAATCCGAGGAGAGGCCGATGAGCGCCCCCAGCCCGATTTTGTCGATACCGGCGCGGCCGAGCCGATCCGGGGTGGCGAGGCGCCATGCGATGTCCCGCTTGTTGCCGCGCAGATGGTGGCGGGCGTAGGTGGGGGCGTGGTAGGTCTCCTGATAAACCATGACGGCATCGAGGCCGAGGCTTTTCAGCTCGGCATATTCGGCCTGCGAGAGGGGCTGTACCTCCATCCCAACCGTGCTGAAGTGGCGGCGGATGATGGGCATCACCTCGCGAAAATAGGCGAGCCCCACCTTGTGCTCGTGCTCGCCAGTCACCAGCAGCACGCTGTCAAAACCGCGCGCCTTGATGGCCAGACACTCGCGCTCAATCTCCTCTGCATTCAGGGTCTTGCGCTTGAGGCGGTTGCTCATGGAGAAGCCGCAGTAGGTGCAGTCATTGGCGCACAGATTCGACAAATAGAGCGGCACATAGAAGCCGATGGTGTTGCCAAAGCGCTGGCGGGTCAGCCGCTCGGCCTCGGCCGCCATCTGCGGCAGATACGCCTCGGCAGCAGGGGAGATCAGCGCCATAAAATCGGCCAGGGTGCGGCGGGGTGAACCCAGCGCCCGTTCGACATCGGCGGCGCTCTTGGCGCGGATCTGCATGCCGATATCGTCCCAATCCAGCTCCTGCCATCGGTCGAGAAAGGTAGGCTCCTTAGCCCTCACCCCCGGCGCCCTCACCCCCAGCCCCTCTCCCAGAGGGAGAGGGGGGCTATCACTCGGACGCACCTGAGGTTGTGCAAAAGGCTCGAAGTCACTCATCGCACCAGCATCATGACTCATAACGCCCCCAGAAAATCGGTGAGCGGGCTGGAGGCTTGGGCCTGCAGGGCGCGGGCGCCGAGGCCTGCCTCATAGGCGCTGCGACCGGCAGTGCAGGCCAGCGCAAAGGCGCGGCCCATGGCGACCGGATCGCCGCTCACCGCGATGGCAGTGTTGACCAGCACGGCGTCGGCGCCCAGCTCAAAGGCAGCGGCGGCGTGGCTCGGCGCACCTATGCCTGCATCCACCACCACAGGCACATTGGCCTGCTCGACGATGATGGAGAGAAACTCCCGGGTCACCAGCCCCTGATTGGAACCGATGGGCGCGCCCAGCGGCATCACGGCGGCGCAGCCCACCTCTTCCAGCCGCTTGCAGAGCACGGGGTCGGCGCCGCAGTAGGGCAGCACCACAAAGCCCTCTTTCACCAGCTGCTCGGCGGCTTTCAGCGTCTCGATGGGGTCTGGCAGCAGATAGCGCGGGTCGGGGTGGATCTCCAGCTTCAGCCAGTTCGTCCCCAGCGCCTCGCGGGCGAGGTGGGCGGCAAACACCGCCTCGGCGGCAGTCTTGGCGCCGGAGGTGTTGGGCAAGAGCTTGACCCCGAGTTGCAGCAAGGGGCTCAGGATATCGTCGTGGGCCTTGCCCGGTTCGAGCCGCTTGATGGCCATGGTGACCAGTTGGGAGCCGCTCGCCTCGATGGCGGCGACCATCAGATCAGGGCGGGCAAACTTGCCGGTGCCGGTAAAGAGGCGCGATGAGAAGGTGTGATCGGCAATTTTCAGCATGTCAGCCTCCGGCCACTGCGGTAAGAAGAGGTGAGGCCCCGCCGCAAGGCAGAACGCTCGAATATGGGACTGTGAGCATCATGGGTCAGCCTCCCGCTATGGCGGTGAAGAGGTGAATTTCGTCCCCGTCATTAAGACGGGTCTCGGCCCAGCGGCCACGGGGCAGCACGGCGCCGTTAAGGGCCACCGCTACCCCTTGAGGATTAACGTCTTGCGCCGCCAGCAGATCGGCCACACTCTGCCCTGCCGCCAGCGGCTGGGCTTTATCGTTGAGTCGAATGGTGAGGGTCATGGGGTGATCTCCTTATCGTCTGTCGGGCATCGGCGCTGTCCGCAAACCGGGCAATCGGGATCGGGGGCCAGCGTGAGGGTCTGCCACTGATGGGTCAACGCATCGAAACGGCGCAATGTGCCAGCGACCGGGCTTGCCATCCCGAGCAGCAGTTTCAGTGCCTCCAGCGCCTGCAAAGAGCCCATCACCCCGACCAGTGGGCCGGTGACGCCGCTGGTCTCGCAGCGCTCGGCGATCTTGGTATCCAGCGGGTAGAGGCAGGCGTAGCAGGCATGATCCGCACCTGTGCGCACCATCAGTTGCCCCTGCCACCCCACTGCGGCGGCGGAGATCCAGGGCTTGCCCTGAGCCACGCAGGCAGCGTTGATGGCATGGCGGGTGGCGAGGTTGTCGCAGCAGTCGATCACCAGATCTACCTCGGCCACAAACTCCGGCAGGCTGGCGGCATCGAGCCGCTGGTTGATGGCGATCAGCTCCACCAGCGGGTTATGGGCCGCCAACCGCTCACGGGCCAGCTCCGCCTTGGAGTGGTTGACCGCCTCGCTATCGAACAGGATTTGGCGCGGCAAGTTGCTGGAATCGACCGTATCGCCATCGGCCAGCCACAAGGTGCCCACCCCGGCCCCGGCCAGATAGAGGGCCAGCGGCGAGCCGAGCCCGCCCAAGCCCACGATCAGCACGGATTTATCCTTGAGCCGCGCCTGACCGGCCTCCCCCACTTCCGCCAGCATCAGCTGGCGGCCGTATCGCAGATACTCTTTGTCACTAAGAGAAGCGGCATCAGAGCGCATGTTCAGCCTCCCGTATAACGGTGGCCGAACGCGGCTCATCCCCCGCCCCCACGGCGGCAAGCAGCCGCTCGGTCGCCCCCTGCCAGTCGTCGCTGGCGGTAATGGCCGAAACCAGCGCGATACTGCCGACCCCGCTTGCCTTGACCGCCGCCACCCGCTCCTCGCTGATGCCGCCGATGGCCACCGTCGGCCACTCCGCCATCAGGGCGCGGTAGCGGTGCAGCCGCACCAGCCCCTGCGGGCGCGAAGGCATCGCCTTGGTATTGGTCGGGAAGATATGACCCAGCGCAATATAGGAGGGGGCCAGCTCGCGGGCCCGCATCAGCTCGAAGTAGCCGTGGGTGGAGATGCCAAGGCGCAGCCCGGCCGCCTGAATGGCGGCGAGATCGGCGGTCTCCATATCCTCCTGCCCCAGATGCACGCCCCAGGCGCCCGCCTCGATGGCCTGCTGCCAGTAGTCGTTGATAAAAAGCCGCGCCCCATGACGGCGACCGAGCTCTACCGCATCGCGAATGGCCGGTGCCACCTGAGCGGCGGGCAGATTCTTGATCCGCAGCTGAATGGTCTTGACCCCCTGCCCCAGCAGGCGGCGCAGCCACTTGACCGAGTTCACCACCGGATAGAGGCCCAGATGCTGTTCGGTTGCGGCAAAAGGGCCATCCGGCAGGCGGGCGCTGCTTGTCTCATAAAGTCCGAAACGACGGTCGAGGGCAGACCCTGCCAGCACGGCACGGGGGAAGTGAGCAAGATCGGCTGGCCAGCCAAGATGGGCGATGGGGCCCGGGCCTGCGCCCACCCCCTGCGCCGCCGCCAGCCCCTGTTGCAGGTAGGCACGCGCGAGGGTGATGGCGTCTTCCACCGGATAATCCTGCGCCACCACGGCGGCGATGGCGCTGGCGTAGCAGCAACCGGTGCCGTGACCGTGGCGGGTATCGAGGCGCGGCGCCGCCAGCCAGAATTCGCGGGTCTCGTCCTGGTAGTAGTCGAGGCAGAGCTCACCGCTCCAACCCAGATGGCCGCCCTTGACCAGCACGGCGCGAGCGCCTAGTTCGCGCAGCCGCTGGGCGGCGAAGCGCACCAGCACAGGGCTGGTCGCAGGAATGCCGGTCAGGGCTTCCAGTTCGGGGCCGTTGGGGGTGATGAGCGACAGACGTGGCAACAGCTGCTCGCGCACTGCCTCCAGCATATTGGGCTCCGCCATCGGGGTACCGGTGCTGGCGATGGCCACCGGGTCGTAGACCACGAAGGGGGCCGGGGTGGCCGCCAGTCGACGGGCCAGCACCTCGACGTGAAGCCGGGTCGGCAGCAGACCGATCTTGATGGCGGCGGGCGGCAGATCGACGCCAAGGGCGTCGATCTGGGCGGTGAAGGTCTGCATCAGCACGGGGTCAACCATCTTCACCGCCACCGAGTTCTGGGCTGTGATGGCGGAGATGACCGAGCAGCCGTGCACGCCAAGGTCGTGCAATGTGTGCAAGTCGGCCTGAATGCCGGCGCCACCGCCGGAGTCTGAACCGGCGATGGTCCAGACAACTGGGCGAGAGTCCGTCGCGGGCGACAGATCTGCGGGGCTGACAGCCCCGCTTGCGCTGCTCACGCCTCCTCCCCTGCGGCCTGTTTCAGCGCCGCCGCCTGATGGTAGATCTCGCCGCCGGTCTCCTTGAAGGTCTCCGCCATGCGGGCCATGCCGCTCTCTACCTGAGCTACCACCTGCTCCTGCTGACCATCCATGCCGACCAGCTTGATCTCCACCGCTTCAAGCTTGGCTGCGTAGTCGCGCACGTCCTGAGTGATCTTCATGGAGCAGAACTTGGGCCCGCACATGGAGCAGAAGTGGGCCACCTTGCCGGACTCCTGCGGCAGAGTCTCGTCGTGGTAAGCGCGAGCGGTGTCAGGGTCGAGCGCCAGATTGAACTGATCCTCCCAGCGGAACTCGAATCGCGCCTTGGACATGGCGTTGTCGCGGATCTGGGCACCCGGATGCCCCTTGGCCAGATCGGCGGCGTGGGCGGCGATCTTGTAGGTAATCAGCCCCTGCTTCACATCCTCCTTGTTGGGCAGGCCCAGATGCTCCTTGGGGGTGACGTAGCAGAGCATGGCGCAGCCGTACCAGCCGATGAGCGCGGCACCGATGCCGGAGGTGAAATGATCGTAACCCGGTGCAATGTCGGTGGTGAGCGGGCCCAGCGTATAGAACGGCGCCTCGTGGCAGTGATCCAGCTGCTCGGTCATGTTGCGCTCGATCATGTGCATCGGCACGTGACCCGGCCCCTCGATCATCACCTGCACGTCGTACTCCCACGCAATTTTGGTCAGCTCGCCCAGAGTGCGCAGCTCGGCGAACTGGGCCTCGTCGTTGGCGTCATAGACTGAGCCCGGACGCAGACCGTCGCCCAGCGACAGGGCCACGTCATAAGCGGCGCAGATCTCGCAAATTTCTCGGAAGTGCTGGTAGAGGAAGTTCTCCTTGTGGTGGGAGAGGCACCACTTGGCCATGATGCTGCCACCACGGGAGACGATGCCGGTGAGGCGCTTGGCGGTCATCGGCACGAAACGCAGCAAGACGCCGGCATGGATGGTGAAGTAGTCCACCCCCTGCTCGGCCTGCTCCAGCAGGGTGTCGCGGAACAGCTCCCAGGTGAGCTCTTCGGCGATGCCGTTGGTCTTCTCCAGCGCCTGATAGATGGGCACGGTACCGATGGGCACCGGGCTGTTGCGCAGGATCCACTCGCGGGTCTCGTGGATGTAGCGGCCGGTGGAGAGATCCATCACGGTGTCGGCGCCCCAGCGGGTCGACCAGACCAGCTTTTCGACTTCCTCTTCGATGCTGGAGGTGACCGCCGAGTTGCCGATGTTGGCGTTGATCTTCACCAGGAAATTGCGGCCGATGATCATCGGCTCCGCTTCCGGGTGGTTGATGTTGCTGGGGATAATGGCGCGACCGGCGGCCACCTCATCGCGCACAAATTCGGGGGTGATGTTCTGGGGCAAACGGGCACCAAAATCGCGGCCCGGATGCTGGGTGCGCAACAGTTCAGAGCGCACCCGCTCGCGCCCCATGTTCTCGCGAATGGCGATAAATTCCATCTCGGGGGTGACGATGCCGGCGCGGGCGTAGTGGAGCTGGGTGACCCGGCGGCCCGGCTTGGCGCGGCGCGGTTTCGGCAGATGCTCGAAGCGCAGGTGGTCGAGCCCCTCGTCCGCCAGACGCTCCTGAGTGAAGGTGGAGCTGAGCCCCGGCAGTTCGTCGGTATCATCGCGCTCCAGCACCCAGTTCTCCCGCAGGCGCGGCAGGCCACGGCGCACGTCGATGGCGACCCCCTCCTCCCCGTAACGGCCAGAAGTGTCGTAGACCGGGATCGGTTCGTTGGGTTCGAACTTGGGATCTTCTTTGGTGCCGCCGACGAAGGTGTCGGCCAGCTGGATTTCCCGCAGGGGTACACGGATATCGGGGCGGGAGCCTTCGATAAAGATGCGGCGGGAGTTGGGGTGAGCCATCCCCTTGAGGCTGTCGATAAAGGCCTGAGCGCTGGAGCGCTGCTCGCGGCGGCTGGATTTGGTGGTATCAGATACGGAAGTAGACATAGCAAAACTCACATTAACTGGTTGAAGTTATGGGTATTTGCTTGTCTGGAGTTCGAGGAGAAGATGAACTTGCGGCGGGGTGTTTATCTCAGGAGGGAGTGCGCGCAGGATAGATCTCCGCGCTGCTGTACTGCCCCTTCCCGCTCTCTGCACGCTGTGGGCAAGGCGCCCCACGTGCTGGACAATCGGACGGGACAGACTCCCTCCTGTGCGCCCTGACCCATCGAGGGTGATCCCTTCGATGAGCGGAAGAGGCTTGTTCCTCCTCCGGCGCGGTAACCCGCAAGTTACCCTTGTTCCCTTCGCAGGTTTTAACCTGATCAGGTTCCACGGATCCCGAATTAACGGTCTCAGCTTCGCGTCGTTCGACGGTCAGCACTCCGACAAGATGGCGCCAGTATAAGGGGGAAAATCTAAAGCACAAGCCATTAACAATCTGGCCAACACGCCTCTTTCAACAAATGAGTGAACGATGCCTCGCTCACGGGGCCACCCCAAGTACAGGTCAAACCTGCGTAGGCATCACCTTGGCAAGCCATAGCTTCCTGTTGTGATCATTCAGGGACAAGAGGAGAAAAAGAGGGAAAATCGAGGGGCGCAGGGCAAACAGAAACAGGCCCCTATGAAAGGGGCCTGCGAGTGAGGTTATTGAACCGGAACTATGGTCAGGGATACATTGCCAAACCCTTCGTTGGCAAGGGCCTCGCTGTCCAGATCCACACCGGTAAGCGCCACCTCATCGGCAGAGGCACTGCGCAGCTGGGCAGCCTTCGCGGACCGAGTCTGGGGCTGACCAATCTCGATATCGCCGGCAAACTGGCTCTCGGCATAGAAGTCACCGGTCACCGCCGAACGGATCGGGCGCAGCACACGACCCAGGTTATTCTGCATGGTCGACAAACCATACTCGCTGATGGTCCAGTTCCAGTCCCACCACTTCACTTCACCCGGGATATAACGCTTGTCCCACTGGTAGCGGATGCTGCTCGCTTTGTCGCGGAACGGGCCGACGGCAAAGGTGTGCTCCCAGGTGGGGCGATTCTCCGGATGGGTATACCAGGCATTGCCGCCCCAACGCAGGAAGCCCTTCATGGTCAGGTCATAATTGACCTCGGCCTTGAACTCGTAGGGGTAGGAGATGTTGGACTTGTAGAGGGCAACCCGCACCGGCAGGCTGGAGTGAGGCGGCACCGTGGGGCGCGCTTCAACCGAGACGGTCTCGGTCGTCGAGCCCCCTTTCTGGGAGGCCCAGCTCTGGCTCGCAGCGATCTCGATGGCCAGTTCGGTTTCCCCCACCAGCGGCCACTGAAACTTGTTCTTGGTGGTCACCTTCTCGCTCAGGCTGTAGGTGTCGGTCTTCGACCAGTTGGTGGCCTTGTCGTACTTCAGGGTCACCACCACCTGCTGAGGCAAGTCGGTGTAGTTGGTCGCATTGGCCGTGATGGTCTTGACCAGCTGCTTGCCGCTCTCGGTGACCTGACCGTGGCTGAAGGAGTCGGGTTCCAGAGTATATGAGAAGTTGCTTACCTTGATGGAGCTCTTCTCCCCGCAACGATATCCGGAGCAACCGCCGTCATTATTTCCCTTTATCAGCCAGCCATCGCCAACCCGGGTAACATCCATATCTTCCCCGACATAGGGGCTATGATTTCCACCCACCCAGGCGTATCCCAAATAATGGGCGAGATAACTGACTGGCTTGATAAAATAATCATTGTCGTGGACAAGCCGCCATTGTACATCGACCTCATCACCCGCTGGAATATTCCAGTCAGAGAGCGTTGGTATTTCTCCGGAAACCGGTGAATTGGGATAACACCAGGTTTCTCCGGCAGTGCCCTGTTTGATTTCGCCATTATATCCAGGCCCCATAATCACCCAGCGATCCGCCAGCCCGGTGATCTGCCACTGCCCCATGCGGCTGACCAGATTACCCTTGATACTCATGGCTTCATCGCGGGTCAGAGGACGGTAACCACTGGCACAGACGCCCGTGCCAAGACCCGCCCACTTGACCTGATCAGGGTAGACAGGTTCAGCCGCCTGAACCTGAGCGAGCATCAATGAAGACGCCAAAAACGCCAGATTGGCGGTAATTATTCTATTCATCATTTATCCCTCTTTCAGACATACGATAATTGTTATTGTGTAGAAATATCCTTTTTCATTTGACAGGTATGGACTCCGACAAAACCTGACACAAATAAAATAAACCACCAAAAAACATCCATGACAAACAAAATAATGGTGATACAGGAAAATAATTAGAGCGATGACTTTATTGAGGGATAAATCATAAATATTGTGGCAGCCATTATTTAATGGCTGCCACAATATGGTGAAACCATATTAAATAAGAAGATGCTGAATTACTCTTCAGGATTGATCACTTCAATTCCCTGCAATATTCCATCCGCCGAACGGATCAATACCAGCTCGCTCCCGGCGTGCAGATCGGCGACCGAGCCGTTGACCCAGCGCACCTGCGAATTGAGTGGCACTGTGCCCAGGGTGGCCAGCGTGAGCTGCCGATCATCGAAGGATTGCAGGCGATCTTGCGCCCGCTGCCAGGGCTGATTGGCCAGCGGGGCTCTGGCGGCCAGCAGCTCAATGCGGGTGGCAACGCCATCGGCCACCAGCAGGGCGAGCTGGTCGCCGGGTTTGAGTGGCTGCGGCCAAATCTCCCCCTGCCGCCAGATGGCGGCACTGCCCTGCTCCACCTCGGCCCCCTGAAATTGCAGGCGGATGCCGTCGCTGTGCTCCAGCTCCACCAGCCACAATTCGTCGGCTCCCGCCTGCGCCGCCCAGAGCGGCACACCCAGCATCCATGCACACCACTTTCTCGATTGTTCCATCTTCGTTCGTCCCTGAACAAAAAGCCCATGCTGGACAAGCATGGGCTTCATTCGGGAGCATTTCTAATCGGAACGCAGAGATCGGATCAGTCATCCTCGCGGCAACGGCTCAGGCGCATGCCGTCAAACTTGCACTCCAGCTCGAGCCAGCGCCCTTCGAACGGCGCCAGACTGTTATCCGAGGTGGTGTAGCCCCAGATCCGCCCCCCTTCGACCGGCCCCTCCAGATCCATCTCATCCTTGTCATCTTCGTCGAGGGCTTCAACCTTGCGCACATAGCGCACGCCGTTCTCCACCACCCCCTTCATCTCGACCCAGGTACCGCCGAGATCATCTTCGTTGAGCCAATCCTTGAAGCGGGTCTGGTCGTCGATCACGAACGGCATGCCGTTGACCATCAACTGGCCAAGCTGCCAGGTGGTGCGGCCGGTCAGTTTGAATTCGGTCGCCTGTGCGGTGCCAAGTGGCAACAATATCAGCAGCAGAAGGGCGCAGAGAGACTTCTTCATCAGGGATCCTCGGGGTTACACTGGCAAACAGGATGCCGAATCCGGTGTGAAAAGAGCGTGAAACGCTCGCCAACCAGGAGAGCAAAGCATGAAGATTTTGGTAGTGGAAGACAATCCTCAGGTGGCGGAAACCATCATGGATTATCTGGAGCTGGCCGGTCACCGCCTCGATTGTGCCTATCACGGTCAGGCGGCGCTGCAACTGCTGGAGGATCAGCGTTTCGACGTCATCATCATGGATGTGATGATGCCGCGCCTCGATGGCCTCAGCACAGTGGCGCGCCTGCGCGAGCAGGGGATTGCCACTCCCGTGCTGTTTCTCACCGCCCGCGACAGCCTGGAAGACAAGCTGGCAGGCTTCAAGGCGGGAGGGGATGACTATCTGGTCAAGCCGTTCGCCATGGAGGAGCTGGAGGTGCGACTGCAAGCCCTCAGCCTGCGTGGCCCGCGCGGCGATGTGGGGGCCATCAGCTTTGGTGATCTGACGGTCGATGTCGCCAGCGGCCGCGCCACCCGCGCCGGTGAGCCCCTCAAGCTCGGCAAGATCCCGTTCCAAATCCTCGCCCTGCTGGCCCGCCGCGCCCCCGCCATCGTCAGCCGTCAGGAGGTGCTCGACACCGTCTGGGGGGATGAGGAGCCCGACTCCGATGCCCTGCGCAGCCATATCTATGCCCTGCGCAACGCGCTCGACAAACCCTTCCCCACTCCCATGCTGGAGACCCTGCACGGTCAGGGCTATCGACTGGTGAGCGCATGAGCCTGCCGAGCCTGCGCCGCCGCCTGATCATGGCGCTCGGCGGCGCCGGGGTAGTACTGCTGATCCTGCTCTCCGGCCTGATGCTGGTGGCCGAGGACAAGATGGAGGAGCTGAGCCTGCGCCACTGGCTGGAGGCGGAAGTGACCCGCTACGGCGATGACTGGCTGCGACTCGGCCCAGCCGCCGCTGCCCCGAGCCCCAGACAGTTCTCCAGCTACTGGACCGAGGCGGGCCGCTTGCCCAAGTGGTTGAAGCCCTACCAGACTCCCGGCTTTTTCGAGCACCAACTGGGCAAGGAGGACAAACACTTTCTGGTGGCCCGTCACCCCTCCGGCGAGGGACTGCTCTATCTGGTCTTCAACGACGACGCCGACGACTACCTCGACCCCTACGAAGACAAGCTGCATCTGGCCACCCGACTGATCGGGGTGACCCTGCTGCTGGGCTGCCTCGGCTTCGGCATCTGGCTGGTGCGCCATATCACAGGGCCGCTGCAACGGCTGCAACAGAGGGTCGCCCACCTCACCCCGGATCAGGCGGATTTCGAGCCCGACGCCCCCTGGCAGGAGCTGCGGGACATCGAGCTGGCGTTGCTGGCCGGCAAGCAGGAGGTGAGTGCAGTGTTCGCCCGCGAACAGGAGTTCAGCCGCTTCGCCAGCCACGAGCTGCGCACTCCCAACATGGTGATCCAGGGCTCGGCGGCACTGCTTGGCAAGGTGACGGACTTGCCCGCACCGGCCGCCCGCGCCACCACCCGCATCCGCGCCGCCGCCGACGAGATGGCGCTGCTCACCGAGACCTTCCTGCTGCTGGGCCGCAAGGAGGCAGTGGAGCGACCGCTACAACAGGTCACCCCGCTGATCCGTCAGGAGCTGGCCCGCCTCGCTCCGCTGTTGCAGCGGGAGGCCCTCGATATCCGGCTTAATCTGGACGAGAGCAGCGAAGTCAACGCCCCCCTCTCCCTGCTCGCCATCGCCCTCGGCAACCTGCTGAAAAATGCCCTGAGCTATGCCGAGGGACATATCGACATCGAGCTGTGTGGCCCAGTGCTCACCATCAGCAACCCGACGGCGGCGGCGCCGGATCAGATCCTCGGCTACGGCTGTGGCCTCACCATCATTCAGCGCATCTGCGAGAAGCTGGGCTGGCAGATCGACACCCGGCTGGAGAATGGCGTATTCAGCGCCCGGCTGGCGATGATCACTGCCGAACAGTTCCCTCTCCCTTTGGGAGAGGGCTAGGGTGAGGGCGCAGTGGCACCGCCAACCCACCAGCCAGATAGCAACAAGGCGCCCGAGGGCGCCCTGTTTCTATCTGACGGCTGCAAGCCTGAGGCTCACTCCGCCGGTTTGTTCTTGCGGCTCGCCTTGAGTTCGAGGAACTCGATGATCTTGCCCGCCACATCCTTGCCGGAGGCGGCTTCCACCCCTTGCAGGCCGGGGGAGGAGTTGACCTCCAGCACCAGCGGGCCACGGGCGCTGCGCAGGATATCGACCCCCGCCACATCCAGCCCCATGATCTTGGCGGCCTGCACCGCGGTAGCGCGCTCTTCCGGAGTGATCTTGATCGCCTCGGCGGTGCCGCCACGGTGCAGGTTGGAGCGAAACTCCCCCGGCTGGGCCTGACGGCGCATGGCGGCCACCACCTTGCCGTTGACCACCAGACAGCGGATATCGGCGCCATTGGCCTCGCGAATATACTCCTGCACCAGAATGTTGTTGTTGGTCTGGATAAAGGCCTCGATCACGCTCTCGGCGGCCTTCTGAGTCTCGCAGAGCACCACGCCAATCCCCTGGGTTCCCTCCAGCAGTTTCACCACCAGCGGCGCCCCGCCCACCATGGTGATGAGGTCGGGCACGTCGTGGGTGCTGTGGGCATAGCCGGTGATGGGCAGGCCGATGCCATGGCGGGAGAGCAGTTGCATCGCCCGCAGCTTGTCGCGGGAACGGCTGATGGCCACCGAGCTGTTGAGGGCCATGGTGTTCATCATCTCGAACTGGCGCAGCACGGCGGTGCCGTAGGCGGTAATGCTGGCCCCGATCCGCGGGATCACGGCGTCATAACTTCCCAACTCCCCACCCTCGTAGTGAATGGAGGGGTTGTGGGAAGCGATATTCATATAGCAGCGCAGGGTGTCGAGCACCTCTACCTGATGACCGCGCGCCTGCGCCACCTCGACCAGACGGCGGGTGGAGTAGTTTTTCGGCTCACGGGATAAAATGGCGATCTTCATGACAATTCCGCTAGAAGGCTATGCCTGGGCAGGATGGGGCGGGAGAGTATAAGGTGCCACAGCGCCAAGACAACGCCAATTGTTTATCCTGACAACAAGACAAACCACACCAAACAGCACTCTAACCTGTCACTATGACCAACAGGTTAAACGGCGGCTCTGCGCAGGTTGTTCAACCCAAGCAAGGATGCCGCCGTTTCTCGTTAAAGATCAACCGATGTCACGCGGGAGTCAGTTCAGGTTTGGCCCCAACCAGCGCTCGGCCTCTGCCAGCGTCATCCCCTTGCGAACAGCGTAATCTTCCACCTGATCTTGCTGGATCTGCGCCACCGCGAAGTATTTGCTCTCGGGATGAGAGAAGTACCAACCCGATACCGCCGCCCCCGGCCACATGGCGTAGGATTCGGTGAGCTGCATGCCGATAGCCTGCTCCACCTCCAGCAGCTCCCAGATGCTCCCCTTCTCGGTGTGCTCCGGGCAGGCCGGATAACCGGGCGCCGGACGGATGCCCTGATAGTTCTCGCGAATGAGCTCCTCGTTGCTGAGGGCCTCGTCGGGAGCATAACCCCAATGTACCTTGCGCACCTGCTCGTGCAGATACTCGGCAAAGGCTTCGGCGAGACGGTCGCACACCGCCTGAATGAGGATGGCGTTGTAGTCGTCGTGCTGCGCCTTGTAGGCCTTAGCGATGGCCTCCTCACCGATGCCGCCGGTCACCGCGAAGGCGCCGATCCAGTCGGGCTTGCCGCTCTCTTTCGGCGCCACATAGTCCGCCAGACAGTAGTTGGGGAAGCCCTGCTTCTCGCTTTGCTGACGCAGGTGGTGCAGCACCTTGATCACTTCTGTGCGGGACTCGTCGCTGTAAATCTCGATGCTGTCCCCTACCGCGTTGGCCGGGAACAGGCCGACCACCCCGGCGCAGCGCACGCTCTGATCCTTTTCCAGCTGATCCAGCATGGCGTTGGCGTCGGCAAACAGCTTGGTCGCTTCCTCGCCGATGATCTCGTCCTCAAGGATGCGCGGATACTTGCCCGCCAGCTCCCAGCTGAGGAAGAACGGCGTCCAGTCGATGTAGGGGCGCAACACCGAAATGGCCACATCTTCGAACTTCTGCACCCCGAGCTCGCGGGGCTTGGGTGGCTGGTAGCCAACCCAATCCATCTGATGCCGGTTGGCGCGGGCATGGGCCAGACTGACCGGGCGGGAGCGCGGCTGCTTGCGGGCATGCTGATCCCGGGCAATCTCGTACTCCTTGTCGATGCGGGCGACAAATGCCTCCTTCAGATCCGGGCTGAGCAGGCTCTGGGCCACCCCCACCGCGCGGGAGGCGTTGGAGACATAGACCACTGGCTCCGAGTAGTTCTGTTCGATCTTCACCGCAGTGTGCGCCTTGGAGGTGGTGGCACCACCGATCAGCAGCGGCAGCTTGAAGCCCTGACGCTCCATCTCTTTGGCCACGTGCACCATCTCGTCCAGCGACGGAGTAATGAGACCCGACAACCCGATGATATCGGCGCCGACCTCCCGCGCAGTCTTGAGAATGGTCTCGCAGGAGACCATGACCCCGAGGTCGACAATCTCGAAGTTGTTGCACTGCAGCACCACCCCGACGATGTTCTTACCGATGTCGTGCACGTCCCCTTTCACGGTCGCCAGCACGATTTTGCCATTGCTGGAGCCGCCCGATTTTTCCGCCTCGATATAGGGCTGCAGGTAGGCCACCGCCCGCTTCATCACCCGCGCCGATTTCACCACCTGCGGCAGAAACATCTTGCCCGCGCCGAACAGGTCGCCGACCACGTTCATGCCATCCATCAACGGCCCTTCGATGACGTGCAGCGGCTTCTCGGCGCCAGCGCGCGCCTCTTCGGTATCCTCTTCGATAAAGTCGGTGATCCCCTTGACCAGTGCGTGCTCCAGCCGCTTGCCCACCGGCCAGCTGCGCCACTCCTGATCCCGCGGATCCTCAGCCTGTGCACCGGCACCGCGATACTTCTCGGCGATGGCCAGCAGCTCCTCGGTGGCGTTGTCATTGAGGTTGAGCACCACAGCCTCGACCTTCTCTTTCAGCTCCGCCGGAATGTCTTCATAGATGGCGAGCTGACCGGCGTTGACGATCCCCATGTCCATACCGTTCTTGATGGCGTGGTAGAGGAAGACGGCGTGAATGGCTTCGCGCACCGGCTCGTTGCCGCGAAACGAAAACGAGACGTTGGAGACGCCGCCGGAGATCATGGCGTGAGGCAGATGCGTCTTGATGTCCTTCACCGCCTCGATGAAGTCCACCGCGTAGTTGTTGTGCTCGTCGATGCCGGTCGCTACCGCGAAGATATTGGGGTCGAAGATGATGTCTTCCGGCGGGAAACCGACCTGATCCACCAAGAGCCGGTAGGCACGCTGGCAAATCTCGAACTTGCGGGCACGGGTATCGGCCTGCCCCGCCTCATCGAACGCCATCACGATGACGGCGGCACCGTAGCGGCGCAGCAGTTTCGCCTGCTGAATGAACTTCTCCTCCCCCTCTTTCATGGAGATGGAGTTGACCACCGGCTTGCCCTGCACGCACTTGAGGCCCGCCTCCAGCACCTCCCACTTGGAGGAGTCGATCATCACGGGCACCCGGGCGATATCCGGCTCACCGGCGATGAGGTTGAGGAAGCGCACCATGGCCGCTTCGGCGTCCAGCATCCCCTCGTCCATATTGATGTCGATGATCTGGGCGCCGTTCTCTACCTGCTGCTTGGCAACATCGAGCGCCTCGTCGTAGAGCCCCTCCTTGATCAGCCGCTTGAACTTGGCCGAACCGGTGACGTTGGTGCGCTCCCCCACGTTCACGAACATGGATTCAGGGGTAATGATCAGCGGCTCAAGACCCGACAGGCGGCAGGCCACCGGCAGCTCGGGCAGTACGCGCGGCTTGATGCCCGCCACGGCGTTGGCCATGGCGCGGATATGGGTCGGGGTGGTGCCGCAGCAGCCACCGACCAGGTTGAGAAAGCCGCTTTGGGCCCACTCGCGGATATGCTCCGCCATCTCGACGGCATCGAGATCGTACTCGCCAAACGCATTGGGCAGACCGGCGTTGGGGTGGGCGCTGACGCAGGATTCGCTGATGCGCGACAGCTCCTCCACATACTGGCGCAGCTCATCTGGCCCAAGCGCACAGTTGAGGCCGAACGAAATGGGTTTGACGTGGCGCAGCGAGTGGTAGAAGGCTTCGGTGGTCTGGCCGGAGAGGGTACGACCGGAGGCATCGGTAATGGTGCCGGAGATCATCACCGGCAGGCTGTAGCCCAGCGCCTCGAAGACCCCTTCCACCGCGAAGGCGGCGGCCTTGGCGTTGAGGGTATCGAAGATGGTCTCGATCAGGATGATGTCGGCGCCGCCCTCGATCAGGGCATGGGTCGATTCGGTGTAGGCGGCCACCAGCTGGTCATAGGTGACGTTGCGCTTGCCGGGATCATTCACATCCGGCGAGATGGAGGCGGTGCGGTTGGTGGGGCCCAACACCCCTGCCACGAAACGCGGCTTGGCGGGATCTTTTGCCGTCCACTCGTCTGCCACGGCGCGGGCCAGACGGGCGGCTTCACGGTTGATCTCGGCCGAGAATTCTTCCATCTCGTAATCGGCCATGGCGATGCGAGTGGCGTTGAAGGTGTTGGTCTCGAGAATGTCGGCCCCGGCAGCGCAATACTGCTCGTGGATCTCGCGGATCACAGCCGGACGGGTCAGCACCAACAGATCGTTGTTGCCCTTGATGTCGGTATGCCAGTCGGCAAACCGCTCACCACGATAATCCGCCTCCCCCAGCTTGTAGCCCTGGATCATGGTGCCCATGGCCCCGTCGATGATCAGGATCCGCTCCCGGAGGCAGGCTTCCAGCTTCTTTGTTACGTCCGACTGCTTGCTCGGCTCTCTGCTCGACATTACGTTCGACACCGCGTGTTCCTCTTACATCCATGCAACTGCGTAAACAGCATCCTAACAGCAAACAAATAAAATGGAAATCTAGCCGTCTATCAGTCCAAATGCGCCACCATATACTCATTTATGGGTAATGAGTAACATAGGGCCCGAGAGTAACCTATGCCCGTCCTGCATAGGGATACGTGCTTGCTGTCTACCAACGAGAAAAAAATAACTATGAGCGTCTACTACACACTCTGTTTTCTGGCAGCGTTGGCGATTTTTATCGCCTTTGCCAACCAGTATGTTGTGAAGATCCAGACCACCATCGCCATTACTGCGGGCTCCATGCTGATCTCCGCACTGCTGGTGCTGTTTGGCAAACTGGGTTGGTTCAATCTGGAACCTCTTGCCGTCAAGACCATGGAGAGCATCGACTTCCAGAACTTCCTGCTGAAGGGGATTCTGGGCTTCCTGCTGTTCGCCGGTGGCCTCGGCATCAACCTCAAGGCGCTGCGTAGCCAGAAGTGGGAGATCACCATTCTGGCCATCATTGCCACCCTGCTCTCCACCTTCCTCATCGGCTACGGCTTCTGGTTTATCGCCAAGCTGCTGGGCTGGGAGTTGCCGCTGGTCTACTGCATGCTGTTCGGCGCGCTGATCTCCCCCACTGACCCGATTGCCGTACTGGCCATCGTCAAGAAGATGAAAGCGCCGCCCCAGATCGCCATCCAGATCGAAGGGGAATCCCTGTTCAACGATGGTGTTGGCCTCGTCATCTTCGCTACCGTGTTTGCCGTCGCCTTTGGCGGTGTCGAGCCCACCTTCGGTAGCGTGGCCGGTCTGTTCCTGCACGAAGCCCTCGGCGGCATCCTGTTCGGCGCCGTGCTGGGTCTCATCGCCCACGTGATGATCAGCGCCACCGATGACGGTTCATTGGAGCTGCTGCTGACTCTCTGTATCCCGACCGCCGGTTTTGCCTTTGCCAACATGATCGGCGTCTCCGGCGCACTGGCCATGGTGGTCACCGGCATCATGATCGGCAACTGGACCCGTCACTCCGGCTTCTCCGAGCAGAGCAGCCATCACCTGGATCACTTCTGGGAGTTGATGGACCAGTTCCTCAACGCCCTGCTGTTCCTGCTGATCGGTCTGGCGCTGGTACTGCTGGATCTCGCCTGGCGTGACTGGATCCTGCTGGTCATTGCGGTGCCGCTCTGCCTGGGTGCCCGCTTTATCAGCGTGTCGCTGCCCTATGTGGCTTTCCGCCGATTCCGCAATTACAACACCTTCTCGGTGCGGATCCTCACCTGGGGTGGCCTGCGCGGTGGTCTGGCGATGGCGATGGCACTGGCACTCCCCTCCGGTGTCATGATGATCCCGGAACATGGCGTCGACCTGCGTCAGGTCATCCTGGTGATGACCTACTCGGTGGTGATGTTCTCCATCGTGGTGCAAGGCATGACCATCACCCCGATGATCACGGCTGCCAAGAAGGCCTGTGGCGACTACTGAGTCGGCCCCCTGTGCTGATTGCAGAATGAGAGAGGGCTCCCGTCGGGAGCCCTCTTTTTATGGCGGATAGTTGCGAATATTTGCTGCTGATAGCACCTTGATTACACAGAGGAAAAGCGTACTGACTTCAACATCGGCAAATTATTGTTTGCTTTTTATTCATTTCGAGGAGAGAATGCGCGTCGGCTAGTTAATCAGCCTGTTTATGTTTGCCCTGCAATGCTTCACCTCACGATGAATCCTGCCAGTACCCGCATAACCTTCTTCTGATTTACTCGCCTTGAGAACCGTCAGGCTGTCTGCCTGCGTTGCCCGGCTCTCACGGTGCAGACCCGATCTGCCCACCCAATTTGATTTATGCATCAGCATATTCCTTGAAAGTGCAGACGCCCCTTAACCGGGCTGGGTATTCCTGCGCGCTTGTCGTTCACCCAATCGACCGCGCCCATTGACCTGACATTTGCCAATACAAGGAGCAAACACTTAATTTATATAGAGAAATACCATGATGAAAGCAGTACAAACACACAAGCCCCTGCGTCGCAGCAAACCCATCAACCTGCCTGTGCAAGAGCACGACAATGATGCGTTTCTGATCCAGTTCAGCACCCGCTTCAGCGGCGGTTTCGCCATCTCCTGTGATGGTATCGCTGGCGAGTTCTCCATCGAAGACCTCAACTGATCCTGCCTGCCCTCCGGCAGCGCCCGATGCAGACAGGCCGCAACTCACGGCGGCCTCTTTGCTTCTCTCACGCCTTTCGCCAGACCCGGCCTCTTGCTTGTCACTCAGCCTGACAGCCACCTCGCCATTCGCTTTTCAGCTCTCTGACCTTGATCACTGCTCCAGCAGCAGGCACTCATCGGCATCTTCGCTCAATTTGACCAGTCGACTGCGCACCAGCCCCAGCTTGGCCAGCAGGCCGATGGATCGCTCGTTGCCCGGGGTGACGATGGCAACTACCTGCCCGATCCCCAACCGGCTTTTGCCATCGGCAAGGGCGGCCTGCGCCGCTTCAATGGCGTAGCCCTGACCGCGATATTGCGGCAGGAAGGCATAACCGATATCGACCTGCTCCAGGGTATCTCGCTTGATCAAACCGCAGATACCGAGGCTGGCACCGTCCTCCTTGCGCTCCACCAGATAGAGTCCGTGACCATAGCGGGCATAGCTGACCGCCGGCCCCTGCTGGATATACTCCTGCGCCTGCTCCAGGGTGCGAATGCCCCGATCACCGATGTAACGATAAAAGTCGCCGTCATTGAGCAGCTCAAGGATGAAGGGGGCATCGGTGGCGATCATTTCGCGCAGGATCAGGCGGGCGGAGGCAATCATGGCAAGGGCTCTCAAACGGAAAGTGAAGGGCAAAGAGTGCCCCGTCACTCCCGGGCTGGCAAGCCTGTGGCACCATCGGCCATGAAAAAGGGGCCATGTTGGCCCCTGATGAGATGGGATAAACGGGCTCAGGCAGCCAGCAACCCGGCATAGCCATTACCCTGCTCGCGCAGCGCAGTGAACTGGGCAGCACAATCGGCCCAGCTCAACCCCAGCGCATCTGCCACCTTGTGGGGCCACTCGGGTGGCGCCTCTTCCCCCACATCGGATTGCGCAGCCAGCACGATCGCCAGATGGATCAACCCGGCCTCGGGAGAGAACTCCTTGGCCAGCATGGGGTTGTAGTGATACTCCACCGCATTGCTGATGGTCTCGGGGAACTTCCAGTAACGTGCCATGGCCGCCCCGACTTGGGCATAGTTGAAGCCGACCACCAGCTCTTCCGCCTTGGCCCGCCCCTTGTGCAGCTCCAGATCGTGAATGTGGTGGACAGTGTTTTCCGGCAGGCCCACATGCATCACCAGTCGGCCGAGATCGTAGAGCAGGGCGCAGGTAAAGACCTCATCCCCCTTCATCCCCTTCTTCACCGCCAGACGACGGGCCAGCTCCGCCACATTGAAGACGCAGCCCCAGAAATGTTTGAGGTCAATGCCGGGCACCGCAGTGACCGATTCGGTGAGCCCGCAGGCCAGCACCATGTTGCGCACCATCGCCAACCCCAGCCGCACCGCGGCTTCATTGACGGTGCCGATCTGACGACTGCTGCCGAATTTGGCCGAGTTGGCCAGCCGCAGCAACTTGGCGGAAATGACAGGATCCTTGTTGATCAACTTGCTGATCTTTAGCAGATCCGGATCCTTTTCATTGAAGGTCTGGATCAAATCGCGCATCACTTCCGGGATCTGGGGCAGTAGCTTGGGCTCGGCCAGCAGGGAATCTATCGTGGGCATAGGCGTGTCCATCCATGTTATCTGTGTTCCAACCTGTTTGCCTTGGCAAACTCCTCCTAATTATGGGTAACAAATGGCCTCCCCATCGGATTGTTTATTCGCAGGCTGTTCAAGGTGTTAGCCCCATTCAGGCTATACTGGCCGCCACATTCACTGTTGCGGATATCCCATGAACGACACTCAGGAATTTTTTGATGAAGACGCGCTGCTGGAGATGGTGGAGAACCAGCTCAACGACGGTCACCCGCCCCATGTGAAGGCGACTCTGATGCGACTGGTGATGAAGGGCACCCCGCGAGAAGAGGCGCTGCAATATATCGCCTGCGCCCTCGGGGCCGAGCTGATGGCGATGGAGGCCGATCAGGGCCCCTTCAATCTGACCCGTTACGGCGAGTTCCTCGATAGCCTGCCCGAGATGCCGTGGGCAGACGACTGACCCGAGCTGGATGACGGATGCAAAAAGGGCGGGTGCCAATGGCCCCGCCCTTGTCGCATAGATCAGCTCCGGATCAGAACTGGGAGTTGATGATCACCTCTTCCCCCAGCGCCCCTGCCAACGGCAGTGGCCGATAGCTGGAGTTGGCGGCCCGCAGTAGACGAATGCCGCGAATGCCAACCTCCTGCGCCGCCTTGATATCCCCGTCGGCGTCGCCATAGAAGAGCTTCATCTGCTTATCCTTTAGCCACTGCACCTTGGTGTTCTGGCCCGGCTGATCACCGGCGAAGATCACCGGATTGAGCTGGTCGGCCGGAATATTCATGGTCTGCTGCAGAGTCTGGCTCACGGTTTCGGTCTTGGTGGCCGAGCGACCGGTGACGAAATAGATGTGGTCGCCGCGCTTGAGGTGCATGGCGATGAGCGCCTTGCCCACCTCTTTCGGCATGCTGAACGCATCCCAGCCATTGTTCATCTTCTCCCAGAAGGCAGGGTTCTTCAGATAGCTCTCGTCGTTGGGCGAGAACTCCTGCTTGCCGCGATAAAAACCCGGACTGGAGAAGAGCAGGGTATCGTCGATATCAAACCCGACCGCCATCGGGGGCAGGCCATCCAGACTCTTGGCAATCTGCTCCACTGACACCCAGTGGATCGGCGCCTGCAGGGCCAGAGTGACTGTGGTGACACCGGCAGGGACCGGCTGAACGGTAGCGGCTTGACCCGCGACGGCAGGCAGAGAGAGGGCAGCAGCCAGCAAGGAGGCAAGCAGCGCCGGACGAGAGATGTGTTTCATAAGGCAGGTTGTCATCTTGAATCAAAAGAGGGGGCCAATAGTGCCCCCATCCCGCCTCTCAAATCTGTGAATGCTCCTGCAAAAGGGAGCATTTGACGCCTGATAATTAATCCTCGATTGGCAGCAGATCGGTAAAGACAAAGCCGTCGCGCAGCACTGTCTCGCCGACCCGAAGGCCGAGCGGGCGGGAGAACATGGGGCCATCATAGGCCAGGGTGTGAAACTCGCCGTTCTCGCCACATGGGTCAACGCCCTCCGGCAGCGCCGCCAGCAGTGCCTCGTCAAAATCGTGACCCCCCAGGCTGGCATCCAGCTTGTTTGGGTCGAGAGCACTGATCCGCGCCTTCAATCCAGCGGCCACCATCTGCGGCGCCAGTTCACGGGTATTGCTGCCCCACAGCGGGAACAGTGGTTCGATGCCGGTACCTGCCAGCTGCTTTTCACGGTAGGCGCGCACATCCTCGAGGAACAAGTCGCCAAAGGCCATATGGCGGATCCCCTGTGCCACCACATCAGCGATAAAGCCGGTCATGATGCGGGCGTAATCCTCGTTGCTGCAGGGCCAGGGCAGATCGATGGTGGTGAGGGGCAGCCCGACGCAGGCGGCCTGCTCGGTCAACAGCTGCTTGCGCACCCCGTGCATCGCCACCCGCTCGAATGCCTGATTGAGGGTGGTAAACAGCCCCACCACCTCGATGGCGGGATCTTGCCGCAACTGATGCAGTGCCCATGCGCAATCCTTGCCGCTGCTCCAGGAGAGCAGTACCCGTTTCTTTTCCATCATTCCTCCGCCAGCGGGGCATTCGGATTGCCCCAAAAAGATGCAAGACAGTGTTGCGAATTGCGCGATTTACACACAAGAGGCAGGCAGCATACTCTCGATCACCTGTATATGCCCCTTGCACGGGGTGACAATAACTAAAAAAACCGATGGGAAACATACGGATATGACCACAAGCACACAACAGCACGATCACGCCCGCCCCCTCAATCGACAGGATTACAAAACCCTGAGTCTGGCTGCCCTCGGCGGCGCGCTGGAGTTTTACGACTTCATCATCTTCGTCTTCTTCGCCGTGGTCATCGGCGAGCTGTTCTTCCCGGCCGATATTCCCGAGTGGCTGCGCCAGTTCCAGACCTTCGGCATCTTCGCAGCCGGTTATCTGGCCCGCCCACTCGGCGGCATCATCATGGCCCACTTTGGCGATCTCATCGGTCGCAAGCGGATGTTCACCCTCAGCATCATCATGATGGCGCTGCCGACCCTGTTGATCGGTCTGCTACCCACCTATGCAGTGCTCGGCATCGGCGCCCCCATCGCCCTGCTGGGACTGCGGATCCTGCAAGGCGCTGCCATCGGCGGTGAAGTGCCGGGCGCCTGGGTATTTGTCGCCGAGCACGTCCCTGCCCGTCGGGTCGGGGTCGCCTGCGGCACGCTCACGGCGGGATTGACGGCCGGCATCCTGCTTGGCTCCCTCATCGCCACCGCGGTCAACAAGAGCCTGACACCAGCCGAAGTGAGCGACTGGGGCTGGCGAGTGCCCTTCCTGCTCGGTGGTATCTTCGGCATCGTCGCCATGTACCTGCGTCGCTGGTTGCACGAAACCCCGGTCTTCGCCGAGATGAAAGCCAACAAGACCCTGGCCGATGAGCTCCCCCTCAAGTCGGTGCTGCGCAACCACAAGAGCAGCGTGGTGGTCTCCATGCTGCTCACCTGGCTGCTCTCCGCCGGTATCGTGGTGGTGATCCTGATGACCCCCACCTATCTGCAGAAGGTCTATGGCATCAGCCCGGCTGACGCCCTGACCGCCAACTCGCTGGCGATCGTTGCCCTGACCCTCGGCTGCATCGTCTATGGCCGACTGATCGACCTGCTGGGCAGCGGTCTCACCTTCATGTTCGGCTCCCTGCTGCTGGCGGGCTCCAGCTACGCCTTCTATCACGGTCTGGCGGCCGGTACGAGCCAGCTGGTGCCGCTCTATATGCTGGCAGGCTTTGCGGTCGGGATTGTCGGTGCCGTGCCTTATGTGATGGTCAACGCATTCCCGCCGGTGGTGCGCTTCTCCGGTCTGTCATTCTCCTACAACGTGGCCTACGCCATCTTCGGCGGCCTCACCCCGATGGCGGTGACCCTCTGGATGAAGAGCGACATGCTGGCCCCCTCCCACTATGTGGTGAGCTTGTCTGTACTGGGTTTCGCCATCGGTCTCTGGCTCTGGTTCCAGCAACGGGCCATCCGGCAGCAGCAAGCACCGCAAGCGGCCTGACCCGAACAACAAGCCCCGGTATCTGCCGGGGCTTTTTTGTACTGCTTATGTTCAGTTTCGCCAGCATAAGATAGCCTCCCTCTGGGGCCTGCCACCCGCATCGCCCCATGGCTCCAACTCTTTATCCGAGGCTCAAGATGTTCTTTCAGGTCGTATTACTCACCTTGCTGGCGCTGCTGCCCATGGTCAACCCGCCCACCACGGCCACCCTGCTGCTGGGACTGAGCAAGGGGATGTCGCGCGAACACGTGCGCCGTCAGGTCAATCTGGCCGCCATCTATCTGTTCTGCACCCTCTGCATCACCTTCTTTATCGGATCCTCGATCCTGGATCTGTTCGGGATCTCCATTCCGGGCTTGCGCCTGGCCGGTGGTCTCATCATCGGCTTTATCGGCTTTCGCATGCTGTTCCCCGCCCCCAGCCAGCAGAGCGGGGTCGATATAAACCAGAGCATTGCCTTCGTACCGCTCACCATGCCCAGCATGTGCGGGCCGGGCACCATGGCGCTGGTAATAAGCGGGGCAGCCCAGATTGCCGAGCTGCCTGACGAGTACAACCGCCTCACCATCTACGCCGGTGTGGTAACGGCGTTTGCCCTGATGAGCCTGATCAGCTGGGGGGTATTGAAGCTGGCGGATCCGGTCTGCAAGATCCTGGGCGCCACCGGCATCGATGCCATGACCCGTATCATGGGCTTCCTGCTGGTCTGCATGGGTATGCAGTTTTGCATCAACGGCATCAAGGAAGTAGCACAGGATCCGGTATTCCACGGCGGCCAGACCGTGCAAACCGCACCGGCGCTACCAAAGGCTTCCGGCACGTTTGATCAGTTGCCGCAGAAGCCCACCGGCTCTGATTGAAAACGGTATCAAAAAGTCCCTGACGATCTGCACTGATCTTGTTCCTGATCATGTTATTGACACACAAATGAGTTAGTTTGTTTTTCATACAGACTGTATTCAGATGGACGCTGATAGGTTTGTTGATGAATACCCACTCAACTTCAGGAGAGTATGCAGATGGACAAGATGCTGACCGAAATAGGGAGCCATAGCCTGTTTCACGAGTACCTGAACGTGGTTGGGATTGCGAGCCCATCCCTCGCCAAGATCGAGCAACGCTGGGAATATAAAGATCAAGAGCAGCTGGTTGCCAAAATTCAGATCGACAAACAGGGTAACGCTCGCTATTTCATCGACGCCCGCGCCATATCCGTCAACTGATACCGAATAACCCGCCAGCCCCGGTCCAACGACCGGGGCTTTTTGTTGCCTGTGGTTCCCTGAATAGCCAAACCCCGGCAAGAGCCGGGGTTTGAATGCGTCGGGTTACGCCGCTACGCGGCTAACCCAAACCTACGAAGTGCCACCCACGGTGAGCTGATCCAGTTTGAGGGTGGGCTGGCCGACACCGACCGGCACGCTCTGCCCCTCCTTGCCGCAGATGCCAACCCCGCGATCCAGCGCAAGATCGCTGCCCACCATGGAGACCTGGCTCATCGCCTCGGGGCCGTTGCCGATCAGGGTCGCGCCCTTGATGGGAGCGGTGATCTTGCCATCCTCGATGAGGTAAGCCTCGGAGGCGGAGAAGACAAACTTGCCGGAGGTGATGTCCACCTGGCCGCCACCGAAGTTGGGAGCATAAATGCCCTTCTTCACCGAGGCGATGATCTCGGCCGGATCGTACTGACCCGCCAGCATGTAGGTGTTGGTCATGCGCGGCATCGGCATGGCAGCGTAGGATTCGCGGCGCCCGTTGCCGGTGAGCGGCACCCCCATCAGGCGAGCGTTCTGCTTGTCTTGCAGATAACCCTTGAGGATACCGTTCTCAATCAGCACGTTGTAGCCACCCGGTGTCCCCTCGTCATCAATGGAGACGGAGCCGCGCCGACCCGGCAGGGTGCCATCATCGACGATGGTGCAGTGCTTGGAGGCCACCTGCTCGCCGATGCGACCAGCAAATGCGGAAGATCCCTTGCGATTGAAATCCCCCTCCAGACCATGACCTACCGCCTCGTGCAGCAGCACGCCAGGCCAGCCGGAGCCCAACACCACTGGCATGGTACCGGCTGGCGCGTCAATGGCTTCAAGGTTGACCAGTGCCTGACGCACAGCTTCACGCACATAGCCAAAAGCGCGGCTCTCCAGCCCGTCCAGTTCGAGGAACCAGTCGTAACCAAAGCGCCCGCCGCCACCGGCACTGCCACGCTCGCGGCGATCGCCCTTCTCGGCGATCACAGTCACCGACAGACGCACCAGCGGACGCACATCGGCGGCCAGGGTGCCGTCGGTGGCGGCCACCAGCACCTCTTCGTAGACGCCGCTGATGGAGGCCATCACCTGATTGATGGCGGGATCCAGACTTCTGGCGAACTTGTCCATCTGCTCCAGCAGGGCGATCTTCTGATGCTTGTCGAGGGTCTGCAGCGGATCCATGGCCGGATAGAGCAGGTTTGCGGAGGTTCTGGCCCACGCCTTCACCTTGCCGTGAGCACCTGCGGCGGCGATGCCGCGAGCGGCAGTCACCGACTGTTGCAGGGCCAGCAGGCTCAGCTCGTCCGAGTAGGCGAAGCCGGTCTTCTCGCCGCTGACGGCGCGCACACCGACACCCTGATCGATGTTGTAGCTGCCATCCTTGACGATGCCATCTTCCAGCATCCAGGACTCGTGCCAGCTGCGCTGGAAATAGAGATCGCCGAACTCCACCTGATGGCTCATCAAGCTGCCGAGCAACTGCTGCAGGCGCCCTTCGTCGAGGTCGTTCGGGGCCAACAGGGAGGCACTAACCTGGCTCAATAGACTCAATCTTCTTCTCCAATCTCGACGTGAGATGTCGTAACGGTTAATTCATCCGGTGTGGCCCGGTGTTCAGTTCGTATTCGCAGGGTGCAATGGGCGCCGTGAATGGCGCCGCCAACCCCAAGATCGGCACAGGTGCAATGCGCTTCGCTTGTTGCACCCTACGTCGATCAACACCCCGGGATCACAGCAACCGGGCATGCCTCAGCACTGGCATGGTGCGTTTCAATTCATCGATAAGCCCGGGCTCCATCTTTGCCAGCACTGTGCCGCGCCCGGACTCTTTGCTCGCCAGCACCCGACCCCAGGGGTCGATCACCATGCTGTGGCCCCAGGTCTGGCGCCCTGTCTCGTGAGTGCCGCCCTGATTGGCAGCGACTACGTAGCACTGGTTTTCGATAGCGCGAGCCCGCAGCAGCGGCTCCCAGTGCGCCTCGCCGGTCACGGCGGTAAAGGCGGCAGGCACCAGCAGCACGCGGGCACCGGCACGGGCCAACTGACGGTAGAGCTCGGGAAAGCGCAAATCATAACAGATCGAGAGGCCGAGGGGACCAAAGGGAGAGTCCACCAACACAGGCTCTTCCCCCGGGCTGAAGGTCTCCGACTCACGGTAGCGACCGTGATTATCCGCCACATCCACGTCGAACAGGTGGATCTTGTGGTAGTGGCCCCTGAGCTCACCGCTTGGGTCAAACACCAGCGAGCTGGTGTGGATATGGTCGGAACCAGAGATGGTGGTCGGCATGGCTCCGGCCACCAGCCAGATGCCGTAATCGCGAGCCCATTCAGCCAGTTGCTGCTGGATCGGGCCCTCACCTATGGCCTCAGCCCCATCCAGATAACCCTGCCGCTCGCCAAACAGGGCAAAGTTCTCCGGCAGCAGCACCAGCAGCGGCCGATCCTTGGGCAGCATGGCCAACTCGGTGGCGATCTGCTCCCGGTTATCCTGCCAGTGACGGTCAGATACCAGCTGTATTGCGGCTAACCACATGACGTTCTCCTTGTCCGCATTAATCGCGATCCACAATATTCGGGTCTTTATCCATCTCGCCCAGCAGCTTGCGAAGATGATGCCTGACCAATCCCCGCTGGCCACGCTCCGCCCATTTGAGGCAATCGAACAACTCCCAAACCAGGCCATCCCCTTCGGCCATATAGGCAGGAAAGTCCCAATGGCTTGGGGCAGGGCCAGATACCTCCAGCGCACCAAGGGAGGAAGTTTTATCGAACAGTGGCAAATAAGGTTTGGCAAGGGGGAACTCAGCCCCCCGATCAAGGATATGGATCTCGATGCTGGACATATCGAGGAAGATGACGCGCCAGTATGAACAGACCTCTTCATGTCTTCCTTGCCAGCAGTGAAAGATGGGCCGATCCCCCACAATGGTGCGCACCAGTTCGTCTCCCTGCTTATGGAAGCCCGGCTCGGCCAGCAGCAAGAGATCGACGTCGGATACCCTGTCTGCCTTGCCCTTGGCGAGCGACCCAACCACTACCCCAGCATCAATCGCAGGATGAGCTGCGCCATGTTTCATAACCGATTCCAGCAGTGCGCGCTGCAGTGGCGGGATGGCAGCCCAGTGCTCATCCACCATCATAACGGCCCCTCTGACACAACCCGATCCCCCGCCTGCAGGGTGTAATCCAGCACTATGATGCGCTCCAGCACCGGACGGAAGATGGCCTTGAGGGCATCGTGATCCGGGTGGGGCAGATAGCGCTGGCGGGCCGCTTCGTCGGCGAAGGTCATCAGCACGCTGTGGGTAAACCCCTCGGCTCGCCCCTCCGGGCTGTCATCACGACCCCACTCCACGGCGGTCACGCCGCTGACCTGATGGGGAATTGTAAGAAAGGCGGTACGCACCGCGTCTATCTGGGCAGGCTGGGTGCCCGGCTTGAAGGCGATCAGCAGGATATGTCGGATCATGGCTCACTCCTTGTGATGATGCCGGGCCGCTCGTTCAGCGCTGAGCGGGCCCCGCGTGTTTGGGGCTCAGCAGGAAAGGGGTCACCTCTTGGGTCGGCAGGCTGGGAGCAACGGCATCTACCGCCTCTTTCTGCTGCTGGTTGAGCTTGATGCGCGCGCGATCTCGTCCCGCCTCGATCAGCTTGGGTGCGTCGAGCGGGCCCGAGATGCGAAAATCGATACGGGTCACCACATCCACTACCGGCTCCAGCAGTTTGGAGAGGGCCAGCACATAGAGACCCGTGACCGGCGTGATGGAGAAGGCCGCTACCACCGGCAGGGTGCCCCCCAGATTGGGGGAGAAGCTCAGCTCGTAGTCGAGCTGCCAGCGCACCAGATCGGCGATCCCCTCGCCGCGCAGGTTGCCTGCCGCCCCCTTCATATAGAAATCATCGTTGCTGACCTGCCCCTGCTTGATGGTGGCAGAGGCGGACATGGATTCGAAGTAGAAGCCCTTGTCGAACACATCGCGAAAATCGAGCCGCAGTTTGCGCAGCAGGGAATCGAGGCTGAGCAGGGAGAGCAGCCGTGCCCCCTTGTCGTTGACCTCCCGCAGGGTGCCGCCCTCCAGCTGATAGTTGGCACTTCCCCCCAGAGTCGGCAGGTTCGGACGATAGGGCACATCCTGCCAGTTCAGATCAAAAGCGAGGGAGCCGGGGGCATCGCCGATGGGCGAGGTGTAGCCGAGCCGCTTGAGCAGCAGCTCGCTGTTGTTGCTGGTCAGCTTGCCACGAGCGCGGGTCTGCATCCGGTTGCCATTGGCCAGCCAGTCGACGCTGCCGGTGAGCTGACTCCCAGCCAGCCGCACATCCAGCCCCTTGAGGGTCACCTTGTTGGCGCCGGGCACCAGCTCCCCTTTCACTTCACCAAGAGGCAGCTCGCCAAAGCGGCAATCGACACAGCTCACCTTCAACCAGGGGATGGATGCCATGATGGCGTTGTCCTGCTGCGCATCGGGATCCGGGCTGAGATCCGAACTCTTGCCGGACCAGTAGATACGGGCAAACTTGGCATCCACCGGACGATTGGCTACTGCAGGCAGGCGGATCACCCCCATCACATCGGGGCTGTCGATCATCACTTCGGTCGCCTGATTGGTCGGCCCCACGGTGAAACGCGCCGCCTTGAGGGTGGCACTGCCGATATAGGCGCGAGCCAGCTGTCCATCCACCCACCACTCCTGCGGCAGGAAGGCGGGGCCAACCACCGCATTGCCAGTCTGGTTCTGCGCTGGCAGCCACTGCTTGAGTCGCGCCAGCCAGCCACCGACATCGGCCTCCTGCTGGTTGATGGCAAGCAGCATGGGGGCATCGCGCATTACCCGGGCGCCCGGCTGACCCACATCGACCCGCACCCGGCTGAGATAAGGCACCCCTTCGCCGTAGACCAGTCGGGTCTGCATATCCACATCAGCCCCCAGCACGGCACGAATGTCGGCGCTGCCATCCCGGCCACGAGCGATCACCTTGAGCGGCAGCCGGCTGGCACTGCTCTTGGCCAGCGGCAGCGGCAGATCCAGCCCCATCCCCTGCAGGTTGGAGTCGAGCGCCAGCTGGAAGCTGAACGGCTTGCTCTCGGGCAGGGTCAACCCGAGCTTGCCGCCCCAGTTGCTGCGACCGTTGAGGATACCGTACGAGGAGATGGCAGCGGGCTGGCGCCGGCTATCCCACTGCCCCTTGAAATCGAGGTCGACCTGATAGTGATCCGGATGCTGGCGCCCCTGATAGTCGAGGGTCAGCGGCTGGTTCCACAGGCTCGCCTTGAGGTTGCTGAAACGGGTCTGCTCGTTGTCATATTCGAGGCGCCCCTGCACCTTCTCCAGCGGCAGATCCAGACTGGCAACCCGCACCTTGTTGTTGCTGAAGGTGGCATCGCCGCTCGCCTTCACCTCGCTCTCGCCATCGAGAGGAATATCGAGCTTGACCGAACCGGCCATCGGGCCGCGGATCTCGATCTCCCGCAGCGCCTGTCCCACCGAACTACCCAGCGGGGAGTCCTGCAGGTAGTCGCTGATGGCCTTGCCCTCCCCCTGCACCTTGGCATCCACATAGAGGTGGGCGCCGGGGGAGAGATCCGGGATCCAGGCATGCACCGAGTCGGAACTCGCCTTGCCGAGTTTGGTGGATCGGCTGCGCATATCGAGACCGGCATTCTGGAACAAGAGATCGATCTGCAGGTCGGTGAGCGGTTGCCAACCGGGGAAAAACTCGTAGGTGGCCTGCTCCAGCGGCACCGCCACCTGGAAGATGCCCTTGCCGTTGTCGTAGGGAAAGTCCCTGAACGCGCCATACCAGAGCAGGTCGGCCCCCTTGGCCTTGCCCCCTTTGATGGCGCCGCTCAGGTAATCCACCAGCCCCTTGTCCATCGCCTGCAGCGGGAAGTAGCGATCCGCATGGCCTGCATTCTTCACATCGATGCGGCCGGTCAGGGCGAGGAAAGGGTGCTCGAACAGATCGAGGCGGAAACGGCTGGACAGGGTCAGATCCGGGTTATCCAGCGCGATATCCTGCCCGTAGAGCACCCAGCCCTGTTCCTCGCGCCACCAGTCGAGGCGGGCCGAGAAGTTGTCGACCGGGATCGGCATCTTGAAGTGACGGGCGGGATCCACCTTGTCGTTCGCCAGCGCCAATCTGGCGCTACCGCCGGTCGGGGTAAGCCAGAACTCGCCGTTGAGATCCTGCATCCCGGGTATATCCTGCCAGGCCTTGAGACGCACCTTGCTGAAGCGGCCACTGAGGGAGAGCTCCTGCCAGTCGGCATTGGCCAGCAGCGTCAGCTCCTGCACCGACCCCTGCGGATTGGTCTGGCGCAGGGTCTCGCAGAGTGTGGGGTAGAGCGCCGAGACCAGCTGACTGATCTGGGTGATCTTGTCGAACTCTATGCTGGGCAGATAGCCCTGCACCCGATCCCCGATCCGCTCCAGCTGCAAGCGGCTCTGCAACCAGGGTTTGCCATCCTGCTTGAAGGTGACGTTGTGGCTGGCCAGCTGCCAGTCGGTGCCCTCACGGCGCAGCTGGATCTTGCCACCATCGAGGCCGAAACGGTGCATCTCCCCTTTCTTGGGATCCTTCCAGATCAGGTAATTGTTGCCAAAAGCCAGCAGAGTATTGCCCAGCTTGCCGCTGTCAAACTCGCTCCAGAGCTGGAAGTCGAGCTGACCGGCAACCTTGGGTTCGCCCGCATGGATCTTGGCCAGGGTCGGGGTGATATCGAGCTGGCGGGCCCCCAGATAGAGTTGCCCCTTGAGGCGATCGAGCCGGGCAGTCGGGGCGTCCACATCCAGAATCAGATCGAGGGTGCTCTCGCCCACCCCGTTGATGAGGTAGGCCTTGCCGACCCCCTGATGGCGCTTGCCACGGTTCTGCCAGCGCAGCTGGGCGATGTCGAGGGCGCGCAGATCACCGAGGGAGGTGGTGACGCTGAGGCGGGTGTTGTGCACATCGAAGGTGGAGAGCTGGGTCAGCAGAAAGCGCAGCAGGGCGCCCTGCTGGGGATCGCCGGAAGGGCTGTCGTCAGCCGGTTGGCGCAAGTCGATGGTGATATCGCCATCGCTCAGGATCAGCTCGCCAAACACCGGCTTTAGCTCGTTAATGGTGCGCCAGAAGTCGAGATGCACCCAGGCTTTACCGAGCTGTACGGTAAAACGCCCCGAATCCGGGGCGATGGCGAGTTGCTGCAGTTCGAGGGCGGGCCCGGACTGTGTCCAGTCCAGCCCCACTTGCTCCACGCTGACCTTGAGTTGTGAATCACCCAGCAGAGTGTGGATCAGACTCTCCCGGTATTGATTCAGCAAAGGGCCCCCGACCCGTACCAGGGTGACCAGCATGGCCATCAGTACGAACAGAACCCCCAGGGCCAACCAGCCCCGACTCAGCCAGCGATAGACCAATTACATCATCACCACGTCGAACTGCTCCTGACCACAGAGGGGTTCGCTCACTACCCGCACCTGCTTGCCGATGAACACTTCCAGCTCCGCCAGACTGTGGGACTCCTCGCCATGGAGGTAGTCGGCCACGGCCGGGGCCGCGTAGACGGTGAACTGATCCGCATCATAGGCGCGATTGACCCGGATGATCTCCCGCAGGATCTCGAAGCAGACCGACTCCACCGTCTTGACCCGGCCGCGCCCTTTGCACTCGGGGCACTCGGAGCAGAGCACATGCTCCAGACTCTCGCGGGTGCGCTTGCGGGTCATCTCCACCAGACCGAGCTGGGAGAAGCCGTTGACGTTGGTCTTGGCGCGATCCTTTGAGAGCGCCTGCTCCAGACTGTGCAGCACCCGACGGCGGTGATCTTCCGACTGCATGTCGATGAAGTCGATGATGATGATGCCGCCAAGGTTGCGCAGGCGCAGATGACGGGCGATGGCCGCCGTTGCCTCGACGTTGGTGTTGAAGATGGTCTCTTCCAGATTGCGATGGCCGACGAAGGCGCCGGTGTTGATATCCACCGTGGTCATGGCTTCGGTCTGGTCGATGATGAGGTAGCCGCCGGATTTCAGCTCTACTTTGCGCTCCAGCGCCCGCTGGATCTCGTTCTCCACGTCGTAGAGATCGAAGATCGGCGACTCGCCGGGATAATACTCCAGCTTGCTGGCCAGCTCAGGCACGTACTCTTCGGTGAAGCGCTTGAGCTGATCGAAGCTCTGGCGCGAGTCAACGCGGATCTTGTCGAGCTCGGCGCCGACGAAGTCGCGCACTACCCGGAATGCCAGACTGGGATCCTCGTAGAGGATCTTGCAGGGTGGATACTTCTGCTTGCGCTCGAGGATCTTGCGCCACAGCCGTTTCAGGAAGGCAGCATCCTGCTCCAGCTCCTGCTCCCCCACCCCTTCGGCAGCGGTGCGGATGATGTAACCACCCAGCTCGTCCACATAACCGGCTACGGTGCGCTTGAGGCGCTCGCGCTCGGCTTCGGACTCGATACGCTGGGAGACACCGACGTGGGCACTGCCCGGCATAAAGACCAGATAGCGGGATGGCAGGGTGATATCGGTAGTGAGACGGGCACCCTTGGTACCCAGCGGATCTTTCACCACCTGCACCATGATGTCCTGCCCCTGACGCACCAGCTCGGCGATGTTGCCGACCTGGAACTGCTCCTTCTCCTTCACCGCCACACACTCGGTGTGGGGGACGATATCCGAGGCGTGCAAAAAAGCTGCCTTGTCCATGCCGATATCGACGAAGGCCGCCTGCATGCCGGGCAGCACCCGACTGATCTTGCCTTTGTAGATATTGCCCACGATGCCGCGTTTGGCCTGACGTTCTACATGCACTTCCTGCAGCAGACCGTTTTCGACCAGAGCGACCCGGGTTTCGGAGGGGGTAACGTTAACCAGCAGTTCTACCGACATAAGTAACCTTGCCTGTTCCAGTTTTGAATTCTATAGAGCCAATCCGGTACAACGCGCGCAAGGGAGAAACGCAGCAGAGCACAGCTGACGGGAAATTATTTGAGCTGTTCCAGATAATGCTTGATCAGCAAGTCTGTCTCCAGCAGGGGCAGGCCGACCACGGCGCTATAGCTCCCCTCGATGCGGCTGACAAACTTGCCGGCAATACCCTGAATGCCATAAGCCCCGGCCTTGTCACAGGGCTCACCGGTCTGCCAGTAGGCCTCGATCTCGGCCTCGTCCAGCTTGCGAAACGCCACGTTGGTGGTGACCAGACGCACGTCACAACGATCCTTGCTGGCCAGCGCCACCGCCGTCATCACCTGATGCACCTTGCCGGAGAGGGACTCCAGCATATCTTTGGCATCAAGCAGATCGGACGGTTTCTCCAGTACCCGGTCGCCCAGCACCACTATGGTGTCGGCACCCAGCACCGGCAACGCCGTCGGCGCACACGCCACGCCCGCCATCGCCTTGTCACGGGCGAGGCGGCAGACGTAATCCTGCGCCTTTTCACCCTCTTCCCGCTGCTCGGGCACATCCAGTTTCAGCACCTCGAAGCGGTAGCCAATCTGGGTCAGCAGTTCACGGCGACGGGGAGAAGCCGAGGCGAGATAGAGTTGTGGTTCGTTGTTTTTGTTCATATTTACCTGATATTGAAGCGGCGCCGCACCTTGCGCAGCACCAGAAACACCCAGGGCCATATTAGCATCGTCGTCAACGTCGACCAAAAGTAGGAGAAGTTGAGACTGGCCTGGCTAAACAGATGCTCGGCCCAGAATACCGTCATTTTACCCACCAGCGAGAGGCCACCGATGATCAGTGCCTGCTGCCAGAGGGAGAAGTTGCGGATCTTCTGGAACTGGAAGGCCGCCAGATAGGTGGTGATGGCCATCGCCATCGCCCGCACACCGAGGGTGCTGCCAAGCAGCACATCCAGCAGCAGGCCCGCCACCCAGGCGGTGCCGACGTTGGTCCGGTGCGGCAAGGCCAGTGCCCAGTAGATGAGCACCATGGCCAGCCAGTCCGGGCGGAAGGGGTCAAATTCGAAAGGAAGCGGCAGGATCGACAGGCTCAAGGCCAGCAGGATCGAAATCCAGATCCAGATCCTGCCGCTGGCGGGTTCTAGCATCAGCGAGTGGCTCCTGCGGCGGACGCAGCGGGAGCCGCCCGTTCGCCATCCTCATCATGTACTTCAGGCTTCTTGTCGGTCCACAGCAGCAGCAGATAACGCAGCCTGTCCAGCTCCACCAGCGGCTTGGCCTCGACCTGAGCGAAGGGCTTGCCTTCCACATACTCGGAGCGGGTCACAGTCGCCACCGGATAGCCTTCCGGGAAACGACCACCCAGACCTGAGGTGACCAGCAGGTCACCCACCTGAATATCGGTGTTGCGCGGCAGGTTGCGCAGCTCAAGCTTGTCGAGCTCGCCACTGCCGGAGGCAATGGCGCGCAAGTCGTTGCGCAGCACCCGCACCGGAATGCCGTGGCTGGAGTCGGTGATCAGCAGCACGCGACTGGTGGTGGAGCCCACGTGGAGCACCTGACCAATCACGCCCTGATCGTTGATCACCGCCTGACCGTTGTAGACGCCATCCAGCGCCCCCTTGTTGATCAGCACCTGATGGCTGAAGGGGTCAGAATCCACTGACAGCAGCTCGGCCACCATCTTGCGGGACTCCTTGTGCACCGGCGAACCGAGCAGCTCACGCAGCCGCTGGTTCTCGTGCTCCAGCTGATCCATTTTGAGCAGACGGGCACGCAGGGTAAACAGCTGTTGCTCCTGCTGTTTGGTCTGCTCGATGAGATCGGCGCGGGTCTGCACCTGGGTCGACATGGTGTCGAGCAGGGTACCCGGCGCATTGGCCATGTATTGCAGGGGACTGACTAACGAACTGAGGTAGACGCGGACATGGGTAAACACACCGAAGCGGGAATCCGCGACGATGGCAGCGATGGAGATGATGACGGCGAGAAACAACCGTAACTGAAGCGAAGGGCCTCTACCAAAAATGGGTTTCATGGGTCGTCAAAAAAGAGCCGGCACGCTGGCCGGCTTTGGGTCTTATTCGTAGTGGAACAGATCGCCACCGTGCATATCGATCAGCTCCAGCGCCTTGCCGCCGCCACGGGCCACACAGGTGAGGGGATCTTCGGCCACGACGACAGGAATGCCGGTCTCTTCCATCAGCAGACGGTCGATATCTTTCAGCAGTGCGCCACCACCGGTCAGCACCATGCCGCGCTCGGAGATGTCGGAAGCCAGTTCCGGCGGAGACTGCTCCAGCGCCACCATGACGGCAGCCACGATACCGGACAACGGCTCTTGCAGCGCTTCCAGAATTTCGTTGGAGTTAAGGGTGAAGCTGCGCGGTACACCTTCAGCCAGGTTGCGACCACGGACTTCAATCTCGCGCACCTCTTCGCCCGGATAGGCGGAGCCGATCTCGTGCTTGATGCGCTCGGCAGTCGCTTCACCGATCAGGCTGCCGTAGTTGCGACGGACGTAGCTGATGATGGCTTCGTCAAACTTGTCGCCACCGATACGGACGGACTGGGAGTAGACCACACCGTTCAGAGAGATGATGGCCACTTCAGTGGTACCACCACCGATATCCACCACCATGGAACCGGTCGCTTCGGATACCGGCAGGCCGGCACCGATGGCAGCAGCCATAGGCTCGTCGATCAGGTAGACCTCACGGGCACCGGCGCCCAGTGCGGACTCCTTGATGGCGCGACGCTCAACCTGAGTTGAACCGCACGGTACACACACCAGCACACGCGGGCTGGGGCGGAAATAGTTGTTGTCGTGAACCTGCTTGATGAAGTGCTGCAGCATCTTCTCGGTCACGTAGAAATCGGCGATCACGCCATCTTTCATCGGGCGGATTGCGGAAATGTTGCCCGGGGTACGGCCCAGCATCTGCTTGGCGGCATGACCGACAGCAGCGACCGATTTGGCGTTCCCGCGCTCTTGGCGAATGGCGACAACTGAGGGTTCGTTAAGGACGATCCCTTGATCTTTTACATAGATCAGGGTGTTGGCAGTTCCCAAATCGATCGACAGATCGTTGGAAAAGACGCCTCTGAGCTTTTTGAACATGGCTACGGGAAATCCTAAGAATTTGGAGGTGCAGAAAACCGGCTAACTTTACCAATGCCCACCCCAATCGGCAAGCGCTCAAACTGTCGCCAATCAATCAGGCGCGACAAAAATGCGAGTCATCACTCACTCGCACACGCTTGCAAACACTAATAAACAAGGATTTAGGGGGATGCTGTTGAGCCAGCCCCCCTTTCACATCATTTACTGCAATACTTCGCGCCGATAAATAATTCTGTCATTACCCCGGCTGGAGCCGAAAATGGCCTCACCTTGCAGGTTGCCGTCATTGGCACTCGTTGGGTCAGACAACCAGAGTGGCGATGATGGCTGTTTTGCCAAATCGACCTTGTAGGGGATGCGCACCGAGATGTCCGGCTTGGCAAAGTGGAACAGGATCTCCCCGTCTTTCGCCAGTGCAGCATCCCCACCCGGTGCAGAACTGCCCAACCCCAGCTTGATCTTGCGACCCGCCCCCAGATTCAGCTCGCGAGTCGCCGCATCAAAGGTGTGACTCGGATTGAGGAAAATGAACCCCTGATTGGCCAAAGAGAGCTGGGTACATTGATCTTCCTTGTTTTGCAGCCAGTTGCCCCCTTCGTAATATTGCATCTGCAGTGGAATGGCCAGCGGCGCTGAGGCCAGGCCGGCCGCCGTACCAGCCTGCAGGCGGCCGTACAACAGCTTTTGAGTACCCAGCAGCACCGCATTACACCCCGATCCTGAACATGTCCCAGCGACAGCAGTATTCATATTTGGATTAGCCAACCGTGTATTGCCGCCATCCTTATCATCGACTTTGAGACCAAAGCTCAACGTGGCGAAAGGTGCTTCTGGACTCGCTGCACGATCAAAGCGGGTATTCAGCCCCAAAGGTGACTGCTGATTTATACTGGCGACGCCACTTGCCCAACTGAGCGAGGGCGACAGCGTGATACGCTTGTCACGCGCAATGCCATCCAAAGCATTAGCCGCCACCATCTCAGCCACACCTTTAGCGAACGCCCCCTTATAGTTCTGTGTCGTCCCTTTCTGCAGATTGCGTGCAGTGAGGACAAAACCGCTGGCAAAGGGCTGGCTCATGTATGTAAAGGCATTGCAGGCAGGCGTGATAAAGCCATTACTCAAACTGTAATCCCAAGGGACA
>NZ_JBFOCS010000027.1:0-16334 GCF_040907905.1 Aeromonas sp. s13
ATGACACCGGCGGGGATGCCCGCCTGCTCGGCCAGGGCGGCCAGTGCCAGCGCGCAGAGCGGGGTCTCGGCGGCGGGCTTGATGACGATGGTGCAACCCGCTGCCAGCGCCGGGCCCGCTTTGCGGGTGATCATGGCAATGGGGAAGTTCCACGGAGTGATGGCGGCGACCACGCCCACCGGCTGCTTGATGGTGGCCAACCGGCGATCGCCGCTAAAGCCCGGGATGGTGCGGCCATAGGCACGCTTGCCCTCTTCGGCGAACCACTGGATAAAGCTGGCGCCGTAAGCCACCTCGCCCTTGGCTTCCGCCAGCGGCTTGCCCTGCTCGCAGGTCATGATACGTGCCAGCTCGTCGCTGTGGGCTGTGATGGCGGCAAACCAGGCGTAGAGCTTGTTGCTGCGCTCCTTGGCGGTCAGCGCCGCCCAGGCGGGTTGCGCCGCGTGGGCGGCCGCGATGGCGCGGCGGGTATCCTCGGCATCCATGTCGGGCACCTGGGTAATGACGGCACCGCTGGCGGGGTTGGTGACCTCGAAGGTGCGGCCGCTGGCGGCCTCGCACCACTGTCCATCTATATAGGCGCGGGATGTGATCAAGCTGGAGTGGGATGTTGTTCCTGACATGAGAAGCCTCGAGTGTGGGTCAGAGCAGCTGGTTGCCGGAGTGAGCCGACCCTTCCTGCGCCGCTGCCGTATAAAATAATAAGCACAGGAAGACCATAATTTGAGCTGAAATGTTTTTCAAGTGTTAAATATATTTGAATTGCTGGGGGGCGCCATGCTAGAAAATGAGCTGTGTAGCGCGCTTTCTCCGGTTCGCTTGCAGGCTGCAAGTGGGCAGATGACCGGGAGATGGTAAATCAGGTGTGCAAAATAATGAACGGCTGTGCTGTGTAACATAGTGAACGGCAAGGGAAAGCTGGTCGGCTATTTTAACCAGCAGGGTAAACAGGCAGCGCCTGATCCGATGCGATCACGCGCAAGCAGGAGAGGCTGATGATGCAAGGATGCAGAGATAGCGCAGCAAGAGGAGGCTTGCGGTGAGCGGGCCACAGAGCCGGGAGGGCGTGGCTCGACCGTTGAGTGTGGTTGACGCCGGGGCGCGCACCATGGGGGAACGGCTGGCGGCGGTGCGCCATCAGCTGGGGCTCTCCCAGCGGCGGGCGGCCGAGCTGAGCGGTCTGACCCACGGTGCCATCTGCATGATCGAGCAGGACAAGGTGAGCCCCTCTGTGGCCTCCCTGCAAAAGCTGCTCACCATCTATGGCCTGCCGCTGTCGCGCTTTTTCGCCGAGGAGGAGAGCCGCACTCCGGAAGTGGTGATCAAGGCTGATCAGCTGATCGAGCTGGGCAGTCAGGGGGTCTCCCTCAAGCTGGTGCACAACGGCAACAACCGCCGCCAGCTCGGCTTTATGCTGGAGACCTATCCCCCCGGCACCGACACCGGCGGTCAGGTGACCCATCAGGGGGAGGAGGTCGGCACTGTGCTGGAGGGGTCGGTGATCCTGACGGTGGCGGGCCAGAGTTATCCGCTGGAGGCGGGCGACAGCTATGTGATCGACACCGGCGAGCCCCACAGCTTCAGCAATCCGTCGGGGGAGACCTGTCGCATCGTCAGCGCCCACACCCCGGCGAGCTTTTAATCCTGACAGTAGTTTGGCAACCGAACCGGTAAGGAAACAGGGATCATGACCGAACATGTAAACAGTTACTACGCAGCCAGCGCCAATAAACACGCGCCCTATCCGACACTGACCGAGCAGCTGGAGTGCGATGTCTGCATCATCGGGGCGGGTTATACCGGCCTCTCCAGCGCGCTGCATCTGGTAGAGAAGGGCTACAAGGTGGTGGTGCTGGAGGCCGCACGAGTCGGCTTTGGCGCCAGCGGCCGCAACGGCGGCCAGATCGTCAACTCCTACAGCCGCGACATCGACACCATAGAAGCGAACTGCCCGCCGGATCAGGCCAGGCTGCTCGGTTCCATGTTGTTTGAGGGGGGACAGATCATCCGCGAGCGGATCAAGCGCTACAACATCCAGTGCGATCTGCAGGAGGGGGGCGTCTTTGCCGCCGAGACCGAGAAGCAGCTGCACGAGCTCAAATCCCAATATGCCCGCTGGCAGAAGTGGGGCAACGACCAGCTGGAGCTGCTCGATGCCAAGGGGGTGCGCGAGGTGGTCGCGAGCGATCGCTACGTCGGCGCCCTGCTAGACAAGAGCGGCGGCCATATTCACCCTCTCAATCTGGCGTTGGGGGAGGCGGAAGCCATCCGCATCCAGGGGGGGCAGATCTTCGAGCAGTCCGCCGTTACCAGCATTACTCCGGGTCAGCCGGCGCTGGTCAAGACCGCCAAAGGAGCGGTGAAGGCGCGCTTTATCGTGGTGGCCGGCAACGCATACCTCGGCAATCTGGTGCCGGAACTGGCCAGCAAGAGCATGCCCTGTGGCACCCAGGTGATCGCCACCGAAGTGCTGGGAGAGGAGCGGGCCCGTTCACTCTTGCCGCAGAACTACTGTCTGGAGGATTGCAACTATCTGCTCGACTACTACCGTACCTCCGGCGATCACCGGCTGCTCTATGGCGGTGGCGTGGTCTATGGCGCGCGAGATCCGGCGGATATCGAGCGGCTGATCATCCCCAAGATGCTGAAAACCTTCCCGCAACTGGCCGACGTCAAAGTGGAGTACACCTGGACCGGCAACTTCCTGCTCACCCTGTCACGGCTGCCGCAGTTTGGTCGCATCGGCCCCAACATCTACTACATGCAGGGCTACAGCGGCCACGGCGTCACCTGCACCCATCTGGCGGGCAAGCTGCTCTCCGAGGTGCTGAGCGGTCAGGCCGAGCGCTTCGATGCCTTTGCCAAACTGCCGCACTACCCCTTCCCGGGTGGCCGCCTGTTCCGCATCCCCTTCACCGCTGCGGGCGCCGCCTGGTACACCCTGCGCGACCGCTTGGGGGTATAAGAGCTACCCAGCGAGAAATGTGGGCTGGTGGTTGCCGCTTAGATAACGCTGATGCCAGCACCAATACCGGAAACAACAAGGCCACCGCGAGGGTGGCCTTGTTGTTTATCAAGCAGCAGCGCGCTGATTAGCTGTAGAAGGCTTCAACGGTGCCCTTGAGCTTGATCAGGATGGGCTGACCACGGCGATCCAGCGCCTTGGGGGAGGGGATCTTCACCCAACCTTCGCTGATGCAGTACTCCTCGACATCGGTGCGCTCTTTGCCGTTCAGGCGAATACCGATCGGGTGCTCGAAGCAGGCGGCCACATAGTGAGGGCTGCGGGGATTGCAGGAGAGGTGATCCGGCAGAGCCGGTTTGGTGCTGGTATCGCTCATCGATATAACCCGAAATGAATAAAAAGTGGGTCATTGTAGAGAATGCCGCCATGGCATTCAAGGCGGCCACAAAACAGGCAAAGCGTGCTCGCCATCGCTATGGGCGACCCGTTTATCCTCGTTGCCAATGCATCACCAGCTCGGGGTGGCCGCTATGCTCGCACAGCTGCTGCTCACCCTCTTTGAAACCGTTGCGGGAATAGAAGCGCCGGGCCTGTTCATTTTCGGCGTAGACCGTCAACTCGAGTCGATCATATTGGGCTTTGAGGTGTTCGAGCAGTTGGCGACCCAGCCCGTGTGATTGGTGATCTGGGGAGATAAACAGGGCGGCGACAGACCCCTGATACCAGGAGATAAAGCCCAGTAGCTGTCCATCTTCCTCATAGACCCAGCTCTGGCTGGCGGGCAGGTAGATATCGCGCATCGCTGCCCGTTGCTCATGCCAAAAGGCGGTGTGAATAAAGTCGTGGGCTTGTACCGATGCCTGATACCAGAGCTCGACGGCGGCATCCAGATCGGTTGTTAATAATGGGCGGATCATAGTGGCCTTAATAACAAAGAGTGGAAGTAACGCAGGTTTGATAAGCGCAGCGTAATCGGGCATTCGCGGTAGCGAGAGGGGGGGGGGAGAGTTCTGCGCCACTCCCGGTTCGCCACCTTGGCCAAAATGGCAAGGCTGCGATTTATACAATCCCTGTTACCGTATAGTGTCGCTCGACATTGACGGTTATTTCCCCCCAACGGGAGGATTTGACTCTGGCTTGGTGTGCTTGAAAAGCCGCATCATCAACAAACTCTTCATAGACATCGAATCGGCAGGGATTGACAGGATCTTGAGTCACCTTAAAGATCAGGCATCCAGTTTCAGCGCGGGTTAAATAGATATGGTTATCAAGTTCATCCTTGACCGCAGCCAAATCGTTGGGGGGGACGATAATAAATCCATTTAATATTACAACGCCCATCTTTATCCTTTAATTTATTTGGAATTTTGCAACCATTATGTTGCTTGCCGCGAAAATATATAAATCAGTTGTAGTGTATTAATATGTTCCTATCCTGTTGTCAGGTAAATCATCCCTAAGTGCATAAATTAAATATTCCTCTAATGACGAAGCTTCGAAAAATGAGCTTTCTGGTACTGACCATGCCACTATGTGAGTAGGAGGCTTTGACCATTTAGCTGCATTTTTAGGTATGCCTGATTTTTTATCATTACTGTACCTAAAGTGACTTGTGAGTCGATATCCTATGTAATTTTGAGATGCTTTACCTATGTATAAAACCTGTTCATCAGAGAAAATAGCATAAACACCATATTTATCGTTATGTGGCCAAGTATCAGGCCAAAACACAGTTGCTTTCATGGTTGATTGGTATTGTTCCCCTTGTAAACAGTAGATATTGCTTCTGATGATAGGAGACAGATGTTGATTACGAATACTCAAGGAGTATAAGTCTATATATCTTTCAATATCATGTAGTGTTGCCATGAAAATAAACTCGCATGGATTTTAATTTCGGTGGGATATCATGTAATGTATGTTTTATACGAACTATTTATACATCAACTATAAATTTTTCTTAAAAAGGATTTATCTAACCACTAAACTTATTATTCGGTAAATATGCTTCACCAGTCTGAGATGCATGTCTCAAAATTCTTTAAATCACTTCTTCAAAGCACATTGAACCAGAAGGAAATAGATATAAGTGGCTCGCATCAATAAATAAAATAGCGTGAAATTTAGGGTGTTTGGTTGGGAATTTCTATGACTTTTCACGAAACACTATAACCACCAAGAACCACGCTACCGCCCCCAAGTTACAGCCCCCGGTGCGCTGCTTTTAACCCATGTTCTGCGGATAACTCCCTTCTGACAGCGAATGCTCATGGTGTGGCTCCGGAAGCAGCTTTGTGCCGTGCCACCATGATACCGATTGAAGCCGATGGTGGAAGGACAGAGGGGCGATAATCAGTGCCGGATCAATAAATTAAAACAACTTGGGTGGCAGAAACGACAAGGCCCCGAGGTCGGGGGCCTTGTGATAGGGGCATCACTGGCGAGGCTGAGCAGGGCAATGCCGATCAGGGTAAGTCCAGGGTAAAGCGGGCACCGCCGAGGGGGGATTCATCGACCCGGATCTGGCCGCCGTAGCTGTGGACGATTTCGGTCACCACCGCCAGACCTATGCCCTGACCGGGTGAACTGTCTGCCCGCACGCCGCGCTGGAAGATCTGCTCCGATTTGGCCGGATCGATTCCCGGGCCATCATCTTCCACTTCGATACGCAGCCGCTCGAGATGGCGGCGCACCGTCACCTTCACTTCGCTGATGGCAAACTTGCAGGCGTTGTCGAGCAGGTTGCCCATCAGCTCCATCAGGTCGCCCTGTTCGCCGTGAAAGAGAGCGTCATCATCGAACTTGAAGTGGGTTTGCAGCTTTTTGTGGCGATAGACCTTGGTCAGGCTGGCCAGCAGTTTCTCGATCAGCGGCACCGGCTCGGTGCCCTTGCTGGCAAGGCGTTGGCGGCCGGTAACGGCCCGTCTGAGCTGATACTGGATCATCTGATCCATGGTGAGGATCTGCTCGTTGATGTTGTCGTGGATCTCCCGCCCCAGCTTCACTTCGCGGGTGGTGATCTGGATCAGCGCCAGCCGGGTTTTCAGGCTGTGGGCGAGATCGTTGAGGGCGTGCTGGTAGCGCTGGGTCTGCTGGCGTTCGTTCTCCAGCAGCTGGTTGATGGAGTCGGTCAGCGGGGCCAGCTCCCGCTCAAAATCGCTCGAGAGGTCATCGCGATTGCCGGCCCGTATATCGTCGATCTGACGGGCGATGGTGCGCAGGGAGCTGAGGCTCCAGAAGGTGGTGAGCAGCAGCAGCCCGGCCAGCAGCATATAGGCGAGCAGCGCCTGTTTGGCGGTCTGGTAGAGATAGGTGCGGGACTCTTCGTGATAGCGTTTGGCCGAGTCGATCATCACCACATAGTAGGCGGTGGTGCCGCTGCCGGGATTGCGGATAAACCGCAAGCTGTAGACGAAGTAGCTCTCGCCGTTCTTGATGGTGTGCTTCTTGAAGAAGTAGTCGAGATCCATCCCCCCCAGATACTTCATCAGATCGCCGCAGATGGTCTGTTTGGCCTTGATCACCTCCGGCATATGGAGGCTCGACCAGACCAGATCGCCATCGGCGCGGCAGATCAGGGTATCGAGGTTGCGATCCCCCGCCCCACGGGATATCCGCCCCAGCTCGACGTTCGACCCCTTGTCATCCGGCTCGGTGGAGGAGAACAGCTTGGCCAGGTTCTCCTGCATCCGGGCGCTGGCCTTCTGGGTCTGCTCCTCGACGTGGCCGAGGTAGAGGGCGTAGACGGCAAACCCCATGATCAGCGCGATGACCAGCAGCGAGCTGAGCAGCAGTTTGATGTGCAGTGAGCTGCGGATCATCTTGATGGGGCGCGGCAGATGAAACTGCATCAGTTACAGGAGAGGTTGAAGATATAACCCTGACGCCGGATGGTGGAGATGGGTTGAATCGTTCCCTCCGGATCCAGCTTCTTGCGCAGGCGGCTCACCATCACCTCGATGGTATTGGGGTCCCCTTCGCCATCGCCGTAGAGCTGGTCGAGCAGTTGCTGCTTGGAGACCACCTGACGGGCGTTGCGCATCAGGTACTCCAGAATGAGGTATTCAAAGCTGGTGAGCACCGCCACTTCACCGGCGATAGTCAGTTCCTTGCGGGAGAGATCCAGCTCGTAATCACCGGCCTTCACCCTGGGCGAGATAAAACCGGCGCTGCGGCGCACCAGTGCATTGAGTCGGGCCAGCAGCTCATCTTTCTGGAACGGTTTGACCAGATAGTCATCAGCACCTGCTTCCAGTCCTTCGACCTTGTCCTGCCAGTTGCCACGGGCGGTCAGCACAATGATGGGGAAGGGGATCTGCCGTTCACGCAGTTGCCGGATCAGTTGCAGGCCGTCCATATCGGGCAGACCGAGGTCGATGATCGCCACATCAATGGGATAGTCGGCGGCGTAGTGCAGTGCAATCCCGGCCTGGTCGGTGCTGTAGACCTGATTGTCGGCTTCGGTCAGCAGAGAGGAGAGGTGGTGATTGAGCAGCTTGTCGTCTTCGACCAACAGAATTTTCATGATGTGAGCGGTCATAGGGATCCAGGCTGTCAATTAGAAAGTGTATGTCGCTTCGAGTCAATTCGAATCCTAATGCATCCCGGCTGTATCGGGACTGAATCAGCGGGACTTCAGAGTTCGCGCCAACTGGTCGTTTAACCATGGTCCGGGTTGTCGATGGCATGCTGGTCGGCAGCCATGCTGCGAAAGGTTTGATGTGATGAGAGAGATGGCCGGGAGGCTGCTGGCGCGACTGCAACAGCGTGAGCGCAGCGACCTCCTCTATATTGTCTGGCTCTGCTGGGGGGCAGCCTTGCTGCTCTACGTGCTGGGGTCGCCCTGTTTTCTGTGGCCAGTGGCGCCGATGCCGCTGGTTCTGCTTGTGTGGTTGGTGGAGAGAGTACGGATGTTTGGAAGAAACAAAGGTGGTGCGGCTACTGCGTCGGCCGGGGCCACTGTGATTGCAGCCGGTGCCCGCTTCAAGGGCGAGTTGCAGGTGGAGGGGGATCTGGAGGTGCGCGGTCAGATCAATGGCACCATCCAGCTCATCGGTGGTGTGCTGCGCATCATGCAGGGTGGTAGCGTTGAGGGGGAAGTAAGTGCGCCCCACGTGATCATCAATGGTCTGCTGGAAGGCACCTGTACCTCCGCCGAGGTGGAGATCCTGGAGAGCGGCAGGATGCAGGGGATCTTCAAGGGGGGCAGTCTCTCCATCTGCAAAGGCGGCAACTTTGTTGGCCAGTCCCAGCCCTCCGTGGCCGGCAAGGCCGATCCCGTGTTGCAAGCCTTGTCTGAAAACAGTTCGTCCGGGAGCAAGCAGCCGGAGAACAAGAGCAATGTGAAAAAGCTGCCGCACGAGCCGAAAGGCAAGCCGACCGGGGAGCTGGCCAAGCAGGCGTGATGCTCTTTGCAAGCGTGCTGTTCAGGAAGACAGAGAGGGGGCTACGATGGCCCCCTCTGCATTTCCCCGTTACTCGTTAGCTGCGGCGCGGCGGCAGCATATTGGTGAGGGTGTTGTCTTTGAGAATATGGTGGTGATAGAGGGCCGCCACCGTGTGCAGGCCGATCAGGGCGTAACCGATATTGCCTAGGGTCTCGTGCACTTCCTTGATCAGTCCCTTGAGATCCGGACTTGGGGAGAGCAGGGCAGGCAGCTCAAGCCCGAAGAAGGGGATGGGTTTGCCCGCGGCGCTCAGCAGCAGCCAGCCAAACAGCGGGGTGAGAATGAGAAAACCGTAGAGGGCGAGGTGTGCCAGTTTTGCCAGCTTGTGCATGACCGGGGAGAGCTCGGGCACGATACGGGGCGTCGGGCTCATCCAGCGCAGCGCCAGTCTGACAAAGACCAGGGCGAAGATAAGCAGCCCCAGCATAAAGTGCCACTCCTTCATCAGATCCCGGCCAGGGTCCCCTTTGGGGAAAATATCGCGAAATTCTATCAGGGCGTAGACGGCGATCATGGCCCACAGGGTCAGCCAGTGCAGCCCGATATTCAGGGTGCCATAACGTTGTTCACTGTTCATCAGCATAGGTTTGTTCCTTCGAAGTGCTGTCACATCCGTGTGGCATCCCCGCACTCAAACGTGTCGGGGTGAGGCCTGATCCTTTGGCGGCAACAGGCTGGCTGCCATGCTTGCCATCAACCGGCAGCCTGCGGCTGGCCTCAGTCAGAGAGGAGATGTCCTCTGCTGTCTGCATGGTATCACTGGCAATCGGGTGGATAGTCTGATCAATGCCACACAATTTACAGGCTCATTAAGCCCCTTGTGACGTGAAGAAGGCGTGAAATAGCATCCGTGATGTCGGCCCGCCCAGGTTCAGGCGGGCTCGATGGCCAGCACCATGCAATCCGGCTCGCTGATGCGAAAACGGACATTGCAGTCAAACAGCCGCACCCCGTACTCCTTCTCATCGGGCTTGCCCTTCTTGTAGGCGGGGCGCGGATCTTGCGCCAGCACTTCGCTCACCAGCTGGCGCAGCTCGGGATGGGCCTTGAGCCAGGGTTGCAACTGCTGCTCTGCCTCGGCACTGAAGCTCACCGCCAGCGGCGGGGTAGGCGCGTCGGGGGCAAAACCACCACGGGCATCCGGCAGGCTGTCGGCATAGGGAATATAAGGCTTGATATCGACGATGGGGGTGCCATCGAGCAGATCCACCGCCCCCAGCTCCAGCCACAGCTTGCCCCGCTCGCGACCGACCCTGTGCAGCTCGACCACCGAGAGGCCTAGCGGATTGGGGCGGAAGGTGGAGCGAGTGGCAAAGACGCCGACCCGCTCGTTGCCGCCAAGGCGCGGCGGGCGCACCGTCGGGTGCCAGCCCTGCGCCATGGTCTGATGAAAGACGAAGCTGAGCCACAGATGGGAGAACTGCTCGATGCCGCGCAGCACATCCGGCTGATCGTAAGGGGGGAGCAGCTCGAGGCGGGCGCGGGCCGATTTGACCAGTCCGGGCTGGCGGGGGATGGCGAACTTCTCCTTGTAGGGAGAGCGAATGATCCCGAGGGTGTCGATTTCGAACTTCATGGCGGATCCTGACTGAAAACCCCGGCAATTTAGCACAGGCGGCCCCAAAACGCAGGCTTGGCCTCAATACGCCCTTTTTTGCGGCGCTGCCGTGATCCCTGTCCCATCCCGGCCAGTCGGGGGCTGTGCCATACCGTCAAGTTGCGTAGGGTGGAGGCAACTGGCGTGTCAGGATGAAATGTGCGCACTCGCGCCGAAGGGGGAGGGAGAGGGATGAAACTGCTGATTATCGGTGGCACCGGCTTTTTAGGGCGCCACCTCACCGCGCTGGCACTGGATTGGGGCCATGAAGTGACTCTGTTCAACCGCGGCCTGCACCAACATCCGGACTGGAGCGATCTGGTGCAGCTCACCGGCGACAGGGACAAGAGCCTGAGCGCCCTGCAAGGGGCCGGGTTGCAGTGGGATCTCGTCATCGACACCTGCTGCTATCGCCCCGAGCAGGCGGCGAGCCTCTCGGCAGCCTTGCTCGGGCGCTGCGCACGGCTGATCTTTATCTCCACTATCAGCGTCTATCGCGATTTCTCAATGCCCGGGATGAATGAGTCGGCGCCGCTGCATGCTATCCCCGAAGGGGAAATGCCCACTGACTATGGCCCGCTCAAGGTGTTGTGCGAGCAGGAGTATCGTGCCCGCTGGGGCGAGCGGCTTTGCATCCTGCGCCCGGGCGTGCTGTGCGGCCTCCATGATCCCACCGGGCGCATGGCCTGGTGGATTAAGCGGGTGCAGCAGGGCGGGCCCCGGTTGCTGCCGGGCAGTGGCGAGGATCGCTTGCAGTATCTCGATGTGCGCGACTGCGCCGAGTTTGTGTTGCGCGCGGCCGAGCAGCAGTTGGGGGGCACATTCAACTTGCTCAAATCCGGTATTACCTTGAGTGACTGGCTGGAGCGGCTGAGCGCCCGGTTGCAGCCCGCCCGCCCCATCCAGCCCGAGTGGTTGCCCTGGTCGACCCTGATTGCGGCTGGAATCGAGCCCTGGCAGAGCTATCCCACCCTGCTGCCCTGCGCGCAGGCGGAGTTTGCCGGTTACGGCTCTATAAGCGCCGAGGCGGCCATCGTGAAGGGATTGAACTTTCGGCCGCTGGAGGAGACCGCCGCCGACCTTGCCCACTGGCTGGCCATCGCGCCTGCCGCCGGGGTGGCGGAACATGCCATGACTCAGGCCGAGGAGACTTCGCTGCGGCAGCAGTTGCTGGAGCCCAGTCTGCAATAGGAGAGGTGCATCAAGCCGCTGCTGCGGAAAATTGCTGCGCTAGCGCGAACACAACGAGAGAGGGCATCCGCAGGATGCCCTCTCTGTCTATTCATACCTGATGGCTACCGAAGATCGGTTGACGAGATTCCCCATGGGGCCGTCTTCGCTCGCCGTCCTAACGAATGGCGGCGCCTGCGGCTACCAGCAGCTCTTTCAAAATGGCGCGATGGCAGTGGGACTCCTGCTCGCAGTAACAGCCCACCGACAGGTTGGTGGTATGAGAGAGGGCGGCCAGTAGCGCCAGATCATGCCTGGCGGCAGGTTGCGCCATCTCGGCCTTGTACTGTTTGCCAAACGCCGCCCATTGGGCGGGTGTCTCGGCTGCCTGCCCCAGCTTCATGGTCTCGCTGCTGGGGGCCAGATTGGGGAACCAGACATCGTACCAATGCTGGCTGGCAAATTCGCTCTTGGGTACGCCGCGGGGTGGGCGGCGCACCGTGCCGATCCGCAGCCCCTCATCGGGCAGGCGCGGGCTGCCAAGGCGAACGATAGCGAGGGCCATGACAGCGGGTTACTTCTCTTCGGCCACTTTCAGCGCCTGCCCGTAGCAGATCACCTGTTTCAGGCAGCCCGGGGTGTCGCTGAACTCGGCGCACTTGTCGATGGTGACGCCGTTGCCACCCATGTCGGCCGCGCGGCGGCGAGCCAGGGTGCGCGCTTCACCGGCGTTGGGCACCGGCTGGTTGGCATCGGCCTGGCAGGATTCACCCTCGATGGTGCCGAGGTAGAGGTAGTTGAGATCAGCCAGCTCATCCTGTTCATAGATGCGCACGCTACCGGGTTTGAAGTATTCGTCGAAGTTCTCTTTATCCAGATTGCTGTTGAAGGCGTAGTTGGCACAGCCGGAGGCAATCAGGGGCATCATCAGGATCAGGCGTTTCATCGTCTCGTATCTTGTGTCGGTGATGAGGACAGTAGAAATGCGCAGGCGCTCCATGTCGGCATCTTGTTGAATAATGAGGGGGACATTATAGGGGCCAGCCGCCTGCGGCGACCAGCCCCGTTTTGCGCCCGGTTGTCAGGGTGTGAGCCCCATCAGGCTGATATCAGCCTGATATCAAACAGGAGCCAGCCGCTGATAGAGACTGCGGTAGTAATCATCCCCCAGCAGCTCGTCGTGCGGGGCGCAGAGGCGGATCTGTCCCTCTTCCATCAGGGCAATCCGGTCCATCTGTTCCATCCCCAGCAGACGGTGGGAGATAAGCAGCAAGGTGCGATCTGCCCCGAGCCGGAACAGCAGATCCATGATCTCCCGTTCGGTCTGACTGTCGAGCCCTTCGGTCGGTTCGTCCAGCAGCCAGAGCGGCGCATCGTGCAGCAGGGCGCGGGCGATACCGATCCGGCGACGCTCACCACCGGAGAGGGGGCGGCCGCCGTCACCGAGCCAGGCGTCGAGGCCCGCCTCATCTTCCAGCAGATTGGCCAGCCCGACCTGGGTCAGCACTGCAATCAGCTGCTCGTCAGAGGCGGTTGGGGCGGCCAGTTTGAGGTTGCCCCGCAAGGTATCGGCAAACAGATGCACCCGCTGGCTCACCACCGAGATGGAGGCGCGCAGCGCCCCTTCGCTGTAGTCGGTGAGCGGCTTGCCATCGAGCAGGATCTTGCCAGCCTGCGGGCTCCACTCCCGGGTCAGCAGCCCCATCAGGGTCGATTTGCCGCAGCCGGTCTGGCCCAGCAGCGCCAGCTTCTCACCGGCGTGCAGTTGCAGGGTGCAGCCACGCAGCACCGGCTGGGGGTTGCCCGGGTAGCCAAAATAGAGGTCATTGATCTGCAGCGTGCCAGCGGTGGCGTGGGTCTGCTCGTCGCCCCACACGGGGGCTTTTGCCTCTTGCAGGATCTCGTTCAGGCGGCGTGCCGAGGTGAGGCTGGTGGAGAGGTGCTGGAAAGCCCCCGCCAGCGGCATCAGTGCCTCGAAGCTTGCCAGGGTGGCAAAGACCATCAATGCGGTAATGGGGTCGGGCGGCGCACCCGCTACCCCATGACCGGCCAGCCAGAGCATCAGGGTCAGGGTCCAGCCGCTCAGCAGTTGTACCGAGAAGTTGGCCAGCCCGCTCACCTTGGCCATCCGGGCCTGCGCGACGAGCAGCGCCTGTTCGGCTTGTTGCAGCTCAACCAGCGCCTTGGGGGCGGCGGCAAACATCTGCAGCTCGGCCTGACCATCCAGATAGTCCACCATCCGTGTACGCAGGGTCGATTTTTCGGCAATCAGCGCCTGACCGGGGCGACGGCCGAGGAAGTAGAACACCAGCGGCAGAGCGATCATGCCAAACAGCAGAATGGCACCCAGGGTGAGGGCGAGACGGCTGTCGAAAAACGACAGGAAGAAGACCAGTCCGGCGGTGCTGAGCAGGGCCGCGCCTATGGGGGTGATCAGCCGCAGATAGACGTGGTCCATCGCATCGATGTCGGCTACCAGTCGGTTGAGCAGATCCGCCTGACGGAAACCGGCCAGGGTACCGGTGGAGAGCGGCGAGAGTTTCTGCCAGAACCAGACCCGCAGTCGGGTCAGTACCCTGAAGGTGGCGTCGTGGCTCACGACCCGCTCACCCCAGCGACCGGCGGTACGGACGATGGAGAAGAAGCGCACCCCGCCCGCAGGGGTCATGTAGTTAAAGGCATGGGTCGTCGCAACTGTCATCCCCGCCACGGCGGCGGCGGAGAGGAACCAGCCGGAGAGGGAGAGTAGTCCCATGCCGGCGGCCAGGGTCACCAGCGCCAGCAGCAAACCAATGGTGAGGCTGAGCCAGTGTTGGCGATAGAGGCGCAGAAACGGCAACAGATCACTCATCGAGAGAACCTCCGGAACGTTGGGAGAGCAGGCGGGCAAAAGGCCCCTGCCCAGAACTAAGTTGCTGGAAGCTGCCTTGCTCCACCAGCTGGCCGCGGGCCAGCACCAGGATCTTGTCCATCTTGGTGAGCTGATCGAGGCGGTGGGTGATCATCAGCAGGGTCTGGCCCGCCATCGCCTGCTCGAGGGTGGTCATGATGGCGCGCTCGGAGTGGCGATCCAGACTGGCGGTAGGCTCATCGAGCACCATCAGCTGGGTTGATTTGAGCAGGGTTCGCGCCAGTGCGAGGCGCTGGGCCTGACCGACCGAGAGGCCACCGGCCTGATCGCCGACCGGATAGTCGAGCCCCTTTTCCATGGCAAATTCCCACGCCTGTGCCCGTTTCAGGGCATCTTCCAGCTCGGCATCGCTGGCCGTTGGCTTGGCCAGCAGCAGGTTGTCGCGCAAGGAGGCGTGGAACAGCTGCGGGTTTTGCGAGAGCCAGCCCAGTTGCAGGCGCCACTGGCTCATGTCGAGGGTGGCAAGCTCCTGTCCGTTGACCTTGAGTTCACCGCGATAGGGGGCAAAGCCAAGCAGGGCGTTGACCAGCGAGCTTTTGCCTGCGCCGCTGACGCCGATGAGGGCGGTACGCGAACCGGCTTCCAGGGTGAAGTCGATGGGGCCGACCAGCACCTTGCCTTCGGCACTCAGCACTTCAAGCCCTTTTGCTTCTACCTTGACAGGGCTGTCGGCATGGAACGGCGCCGTGCCTGCGGCCGGTTCGCTCACCTCGGCTTCGAGAAATTCAAGCAGCTGCTCGGCAGCGCCGATAGCCTGCGCCTTGGCGTGGTAGTGGGCACCCAGTTCCCGCAGCGGGGCGTAGAACTCGGGGGCGAGAAACAGCACGAACAGGCCGGTAAAGAGGGTGACCTTTACCCCATAGCTACCAAAGTTCAGATGGTCGATATAAGAGAAGCCAAAGTAGACGGCAACCAGCGCCACTGAAATGGCTGCGAAGAACTCCAGCACGGCGGTGCTCAAAAACGCCAGGCGCAGCACCTCCATGGTGCGCTCGCGAAAATCTTCCGAGGCGTCGCGAATGGCGTCACCTTCTGCCTGGGTACGCATAAAGAGTTGCAGGGTACGCAGCCCCTTCAGGCGATCGAGGAAGTGGCCGGAGAGACGGGCCAGCGCCTGAAAGTTGCGGCGGTTGGCATCGGCGGCGCCCACACCCACCAGGATCATAAAGATAGGGATGAGGGGGGCAGTGCCGAGCAGGATCAGACCTGCTGCCCAGTTGACCGGGAATACCGCCACCAGAATGACCACCGGAATAAAGACGGCGATGGCCATCTGTGGCAGATAGCGGGAGAAGAAATCCTGCATGTTTTCAATCTGTTCCAGCAACAGGCTGGCCCAGCTACCGGCCGGACGGCGCTGAATATAGGCAGGGCCGAGACGACTCAAGCGAGTGAGCACCAGCTGGCGGATGGTCTGGCGCACCGCGCTGCCCGCCTTGAAACTGGCCACTTCGCGGCCATAGGCCAGCGCCGCTTTGCCAAGCGTCACCAGCAGCAGGGTAATAAAGAGCGTGATGGATTGCTCAGGCGTTGAGCCTTCGATGATAAAGCCGTGCAACAGGGTCGCCAGCAGCCAGGCTTGCGCCACCATCAGAATGCCCTGGCCAAGGCCAAAAGCGATGGATATCGTGATCCAGCGGCGACCGTGACTCGATTGCTTGCGCAACCAGCCATAGAGACGTTTTTGCGTTTTTTTATCCATTACCACCATCCTCGCGTCGAGTGGCGCAAGACTATCCTTGCCGTTTGACCTTGGCAACCTTGTAAATTATCTGTGTTGAAAATGTTTGATTGAAAAAGCAACCGTCTGTTCAATCCTTGTCCGAACAGATTGATTTATTGAAAAAAGTGGCAAAGGCGCCATTGCGCTCAGCGGCAAAATGCATATAGTAGGAGCCCTGACGCGGGTGTAGTTCAATGGTAGAACGGTAGCTTCCCAAGCTGCATACGTGGGTTCGATTCCCATCACCCGCTCCAAATTTCAGATGCCAGGCGGGCATCGTATAATGGCTATTACCTCAGCCTTCCAAGCTGATGATGCGGGTTCGATTCCCGCTGCCCGCTCCAGCTTCAAAACAAAAAGCCCACTCCTACGAGTGGGCTTTTTGTTTTTCATTGTCCCGTCCTGAATATGGTTTACACCTTTCCTCCCAATAAATGGAGAACCCGATGGGACAAGGTGTGAAACGGACACAGCGCGATTACTCGCTGACTTTTAAACTGGCACTGGTCGAGCAGATTGAA